>PDRU01000145.1:637-10761 GCA_002748225.1 Spirochaetales bacterium
TATTTACGCATTATTGCTCCAAGTTACATATTCAGCGGAATTGCTTTTGCTTATGCCATGGCTCTCCGCTCAATAGAAGAAACCACCATACCTCTTGCCGCCAGCGGAATCAGCATGGTTCTGAATATTTTTCTGAATCTTGTTCTGATTTTCGGACTGCTGGGATTCCCGGCCATGGGTGTCCGGGGCGCGGCTCTGGCCACGGCTCTCAGCCGGGCTGTGGAACTCGGCGCTGTTCTTTTTATTATTTACCGCCGGAAACTTCCCGTTGCCGCGCCGCTGAGGGAATACACGGGTTTCAGCCGCAGACTGCTCAAGCGTTTTATAATAACGGCCGGGCCGGTTCTTCTGAATGAAATAGCCTGGTCTCTGGGAATGGTGGTGTACAAATGGGTTTTTGCCCGGATGGGAACCCGTGTTATTGCGGCCGCGAATATTACCGAAGCCATACAGGGGCTCTTCTTTGTTGTTTTAATAGGCTCCGGAAACACAACCGCCATTATGATCGGAAAGAAAATAGGCGAAGGGAAGCCGCAGAAAGCGGATCTGTACGCCCGGTTTTTCATTGTTCAATCGCTCATAATCGGAATGGTTATGGGACTGCTTATGTCACTCTCCGCGCCCCTGCTTGTTCGGCTTCTGAAAATGGATCCGCAGACTGTTGCGTTGATACGGACAACCCTGGTTTGGCTGGGGCTGCTCATTCCTTTAAAAGCTTTCAATCTGCACATGATTGTGGGAGTTCTCCGCAGCGGCGGCGATACACGGTTTTCCTTTGTTACAGAACTTACCGGGGTATGGGCTGTTGGTGTACCCATGGCCCTTCTGGGCGGACTGATTTTTAAGCTGCCGCTCTATAAGGTGTATCTGCTGGTGGGAACCGAAGAAATTTTTAAATTGCTCCTGACAGCTCAAAGACTGATTTCCGGTAAATGGATAAACGATTTAACCCGCAGAGAGGAACCGCGCATTCCCGCGGAAATTCCTCCTGTTGCCGATCCGGCGGGCAGCTGAATGAAAGAAACCGACCTCTTCCCGCCCCTGAAATTCTGGCTGGAGGCTCAGGGCTACCGTGTCCGCGGAGAAGTAAGGCATTGCGACATAGCCGCCGAAAAAAACGGAGAACTCATAGCCGTGGAACTCAAACTCCGCCCCTCTCTTTCCCTGCTGGCACAGGCGGCGGAGCGCCAGGAATACGCCGACGCGGTCTATGCCGCTCTTCCCGCGACGGCAGACAAACCCCGTCCGCCGGCCGCCCGGAACCTTTACAGACTGCTGCGGCGTCTGGGCATTGGTTTAATTCTGGTTCATTTCCTGAAAAATAAAACCCGTGTGGAAATTGTTCTGCATCCGAATACCGAACTCCGCAGCAGGGCGCCCCGCCGCCGGCCTAAACGCCGGCAAGCCATACTCAGGGAAATCTCCGGAAGGGAGCTGGATCTCAGCCCCGGCGGACTTCCGGGCGGAGCGAAAAGAGTGAGCGCCTACCGTCAGCGCTGTATCCGCCTGGCGGTATGGCTGGACAGGCTGGGCGAAGCTTCCCCGGCTCAGCTGCGGGCCATGGGTGCTTCGGAGGATTGCGGTACTCTGCTTTCAAAAAATGTTTACGGCTGGTTTGAACGGGTCCGCCGGGGCGTTTACAGGCTGCATCCCTCCGGCCGGCAGGCACTTACCGATGTTCCGGAACTGACAGAACTCTACCGCGGGGAAATTAATTAAAGGCTTCCTTATCTAATCTATCTAATCCGGCATTTTATCGCCGAAACAGGTATCCAGAGAACGGGCATGGGCTATAAGCGGATGATCTGCCGGAACGGTTTTTGTTTTTCCGGCAACTGTTTCCAGAGAAACTGTTTTCAGGCTGTACCCGTCATAGGCCGCCATTTTCCCGAATTCTCCGGCCGCAATCATTTCCGCGGCAAAAGCGCCCAGTTCCGTGGCCACCACCCGGTCCCGGGCTGTGGGGGAACCTCCCCGCTGAATATAACCCAGAATTGTTTCACGGGATTCCTGACCGGTCATTTTTTCAATTTTCCGGGCAATATATCCTCCCGCCGAAGAATTCCCGGAACCCGGTTTATACTTAATACCTTCCGCTACAACCACTATGGAATAGGGTTTGCCCAGCTTTTCCCGGCGTTTCAGGTACGCGGCCACCACATCCAGATCGTAGGGAATTTCCGGAATAAGAATAACATCTCCGCCGCCGGCAACACCTGAATGCAGAGTCAGCCAGCCGGCATGGTGTCCCATCACTTCCACTACCATGGTTCTTTTGTGCGAGTTGGCCGTGGAGTGCAGGCGGTCAATCGCTTCCGCCGCAATTGAAACCGCCGAATCAAATCCAAAGGTTAGATCAGTTCCCCACACATCGTTATCAATGGTCTTGGGAATACCGACAATGTTCAATCCCAGCTGACTCAGTTTCCAGGCCGTTTTCTGGGTGCCGTTTCCCCCTATACAGACAAGACAATCCAGCCCCAGAGCCTTGTAGTTTTCCACAATTATTTCAGGCTTGCTTTTGATATAGTCGTCATACTCCCGGTGTTTGAACGGTTTTTCCCGGGAACTGCCGAGAATGGTTCCCCCCACTGTTAAAATACCCGAAAGCGCCAGTTCGTCCAGAACCTTGTATTCATTGCGGATAAGCCCCAGATAACCGGACGAAAACCCTATAATTTTGCATCCGTATTTCAGAAGGGCCGTTTTACCCACACCTCTTATCGCCGCGTTCAGACCGGGACAGTCGCCTCCGGCTGTCAGAATTCCAATTTGTTTTCTACTCACACAGTTCCTCCCGGCGTTCCTCTTAAACAGCCCCTTGTGCCACAATAAAACAAAAATCCCGGAACCGGCAATAAGCACAGCCCCGGGACAGAAAAGAAAACTATGAATGAAAAACTACAGCTTTATTTATTCAGTATAAACTCCAGATCCTCGCCCTGACGGACAATTTTTAATTCCAGACGGGAGCCGTCGTTTATCAGTTCATAAAAATGTTTCAGGTTACGGATGTTCCGCTTGTTAACCGACTTAATGACATCTCCGCTGCGCAGACCCAGTACAGAGGCGGCACTGTTTTCCACAACGCCTCCAATCAGAACGTTACCGGCTGTCCGCGAAATTCTCATTTGTTCCCTCAATTCAGACGTTACCGGAATAGCCGAGAATCCGGGCCAGACATTTACTTTCAAGCCGTCTTTTTCTATGGTCCGTACGGCCAGGGAAAGAGTCTGGTTAATAATCCTGCCGTCCCGCCAAATAGTTACAGAAACCTCTTCTCCCGGACTCAGCGAAGCAACCGTGCGGGACAGATCGTTGGCGCTTTGAATGGGACGGCCGGCTAAAGACGTAATAAGATCGCCGGGGTGTATATTGCCCTTCATGGCCGGAGACTGACCGTACACGTTATACACAAAGGCGCCCTTGCGGTCTTTGAATCCCAGCTGTTCTCCCAGTGTTTCATTGGGATCTCCCATGTTCACTCCCAGCCAGGCATATTCCACACTGCCCTTTTCAATAAAGTCATCAATGGCCTTGCGTGCGTTGTTGATCGGTATGGCAAATCCCAGACCGATGTTCCCGCCGCCGGTGGAAGCAATAAACGTATTAATACCAATAACTTCACCGTCCAGATTAACCAAAGCGCCTCCGGAATTCCCCTGATTGATAGAGGCGTCGGTCTGAATGTAATCGGTAAAATTCTGTCCCTGAGCATTCCGCCCTTTCGCGCTGACTATGCCGGCCGTAACCGTTGACTCAAAACCCAGAGGATTTCCCACAGCCAGAACCCAGTCGCCAACCCACAGATCATCCGAATTACCCAGCCTGGCCAAAGGTATTTCATCGCGGGACTCAAAGGAAACCAGCGCCAGATCGCGCAGAGGATCGGCCCCAACCAGTTCCCCGGGAAAACTGCGCCCGTCGTTAAGGTTTATTTCTATTTCATCCGCGCCGTCCACAACATGGTTGTTTGTCAGAACATAAACGGTCTTGCCCCGGCGCTCAACAAGAACACCGGAACCCAGACCTTTCTGCTTGAACGGCTTGCTGTCAAAGGGCTTGGCACCTTCCGGAGAATTGGGAAAACGGAAAAAGAATTCAAACGGATTAACCGCGCGCTGCTCTACAACATTTACCGTATCAACTTCCACAACAACGGGAAGAACTTCCGCCGCCACTTCCCGGAACGCGTTCTGCAGATCCTTTGCCGCGCTGCGGGCCTGGCTGGAAGCGGTTCCGGCAGACAAAACCGCTGTTGAAACTGTCATCAGCATTAAACTGAACACAAAAATGGTAAAAATTCGGGCCGGCAGTCTGCCGTACCTGTAATTTGTTTTAGTCATTTCATTCCTCCTTAGAACATTGTTTATGCTTAAAATAGTACTGCCCGAAGATTGCATGAACCTTGCGGTATTCTTACGTTTATGAAATATTCGCGGGAATTTTAACAAAAAACCGGGCCCCATTTCCTTCCGGCGCTCTCTGCACCCCCACTGAGCCGTTATGCGCTTCCACCAGAGCTTTTACCAGACTGAGCCCCAGTCCCAGCCCCCGGGAACCCCGGCTGCGGTCTCCCCGGTAAAGACGTTCAAAAATTCGCTCCCTTTCTTCGGCAGAAACACCCGGACCCTGATCATCAACTTCAAAAATACCCCAGCCTCCTTCCAGGCGGCACCGCACGGTTATTGTTCCGCCTTCAGGGCTGTACTTCACAGCGTTATCCAGCAGATTGCCCAGAACCTGACGCAGCCGGACGGCGTCTCCCCGGACAGGAACCTCTTCCGGTGCCTTGAGTATTAATGATTGATTTTTCTCTTCCGCAATGAAGGAGTACATATCGCAGACCTGAGAGGCCAGAAGGCTGAGACTGCACTTCTTTAAATCCAGATGAAGCGTGTTCTGCTCGGCTTCAGAAATATCCATCAGGGCCGAAAGAAGCGCGACCGCCTGGTCGGTCTGTTCCACAACCGTGGCCAGCACTTCCTCGTACTCGTCCGGCTTTACCGAAGCGGCGCTTTGAAGGGCCATTTCCGCGTGACCCCGAAGCCGTGTAAGCGGTGTACGCAAGTCGTGCGCGACAGCATCCAGAGTATCCTTCATTCCGCCGATAAGAGCTTCCACCCGGTCCAGAAGCCGGTTATACCGGGCAACCAGAGCGTCCAGTTCATCTTTTGTACCGCGGCTGTCCAGACGGCGGCTGAGTTCTCCGGTTACAATAATCCGGTCAATTTCCCTGTTCAGCCGGATAATGGGAGACATAAGACGCCTGGAAGAAATCAATCCAACAGCAAATCCGGCAATAACAATAGCCCCCAGAACCCAGGGGTAATTTCGCCGGTACATTCTTAAGAGGAACTGCCGGTTTTCCGTACTCAGACCGACCATAAGGCGGGAACCGTCTTCCAGCTTAACGCCGGTAATGCGCAGATCGTATACAAGATCCTGGTTTTTCAAAGTTGCGTATGTTCCCGGCCGGAGAAACTCCAGTCCGGGATCGTTCAGATCAAAAACTTCCCAGCCCCCGGGCACCAGCGCGCAGAGCATTTCTTTTTCAGGAGTATCGAGAGTCAGAAGAAAAGGACGGCCGCCGTATTCCTTCATATCTTCAGAGGCCCGGTCTATAACCGCGTCCTCTCCGCCGTACTGCCAGGCGGCCCAGTACGAAAGCAGCCGGGAGTTCAGCTCCCTGCGGTCCTGGGTTTCAAACCCCCTGAGCAGCACAGCCAGCAGTACTCCGAAAACCAGAACCGATGCGGCCGCGGCCACCAGAGTAACAACCAGAACCAGCCGCAGATGAATCTGCTTAAACTGTCCGGCGAGGCTCTTCCAGAACATAGCCAACTCCCCGGACTGTACGAATAAGTTTTACCGGAAAGTCCTTGTCTATACGGCTGCGCAGCCGGGATACCAGCACATCCACAACATTTGTCTGCGGGTCAAAATCATAACCCCACACCTTTTCCAGTATCAGCGTTTTGGTAACAACCGTTCCGGCATTACGCATTAAAAACTCCAAAAGCGCGTATTCCCGCGGCTGAAGCTCAATATCGTCCATTCCCCGGCTGACCTGTCTTGTCAGCGGATCCAGGGTAAGGTCGGCCACATTAAGCTCCTGTGCTTTTATGGCCCGCCCGCCCCGGCGGATAAGCGCCTCAACACGCACCAGAAGTTCCGCGAAGACAAAAGGTTTAACCAGATAGTCATCACCACCCAGTTTCAATCCTTTTACCTTGTCGTCAACGCTGCGCTTGGCACTGAGAATAAGCACCGGTGTTTCAATTTCCGCCTTGCGCATTTCTGAAACAATTGTTAAACCGTCAGTACCCGGCAGCATAAGATCAAGAATAACCGCGTCGTAAAGACCGGAGAGCGCCCGCTCCATTCCTGTATCGCCGTCAAGTACCGCATCCACACTGTAACCGGCTTCCCGCAGCCCCCTGGAAACAAAGGAAGCTATATCTGAATCGTCTTCCACCATTAAGATTTTCAACAGAAAACTCCTTAACCAATTTTTGCCCGGTTATTGCAGCCCTGAAAGCCCCAAAAACCCCGGTATTTATAATTGTCGGGGTGCAGAAGACAGAGGTCAAGAGACGGGCTGCCTTTCTAAATAATTTGAAATTTAACCGCAGAAAAAGCCTTCTGCCTGCCCTTGTCAGCGGCCTTTTGGGCGGCATCCCTTTGACAACAGGGTTTTTTTTCTGATATTAATACCTTTTATATATTATAAAAGCAGGAGTTACCATGTCCTTTCTCAATGAAATTTTAGCTAAAGTAAAAGAGAAAAACCCCGCAGAACCGGAATTTCATCAGGCCGTAGAAGAAGTTCTTGAATTTCTGGAACCGACCGTTGCGCGGCATCCCGAGTTTGTCAAAGCAGGCATTTTCCAGCGGCTTGTAGAACCGGACAGAGCCATTCTTTTCCGGGTTGCATGGATGGACGATCAGGGAGAAGTACAGGTTAACAGAGGTTTCCGTGTTCAATTCAACAATGCCATCGGACCATACAAGGGCGGCCTGCGTTTTCATCCGTCTGTAAATCTTGGAATTATTAAATTCCTTGGATTTGAACAGATCTTTAAGAACTCTCTGACAACACTCCCGCTGGGCGGAGGAAAAGGCGGTTCCGATTTTGATCCCAAAGGAAAATCAGACCGTGAGGTTATGCGTTTCTGTCAGGCCTTCATGGGAGAACTCTCCCGCCATATCGGTTTGAACATTGATGTTCCGGCCGGAGACATCGGTGTCGGCTCCCGGGAAATTGGATATCTTTTCGGATACTATAAGAAACTGAAAAACATGCATGCCGGAATTATTACCGGAAAAGATCTGGAATACGGCGGCAGCCTTGTCCGCCCGCAGGCCACCGGATACGGCTCTGTATACTTTGCCGCGGAAATGCTGAACGCCAGAAACCAGACCCTTGAAGGTAAAAAAGCTCTGGTTTCCGGTTCCGGTAACGTGGCCATCTATACCATTGAAAAACTTCTGGATTTGGGCGCCGTGCCCCTTTCCGCATCCGACTCCTCCGGCTACATCTTCGATGAAGAAGGTATTAACCGGGAAAAACTGGAATTCCTGAAAGAACTGAAATTTGAAAGACGCGGAAGAATTAAGGAATACGCTGAAAAATATTCCAGCGCTGTGTATACGCGGGCCGATCCTTCTCTGGACCATAACCCTCTTTGGAACCATAAAGCCGATGCCGCTTTCCCCAGTGCAACACAAAATGAAATAAACGCGAAAGATGCCCAGAATCTTATTAACAATGGTGTAAAAACAGTTTCTGAAGGCGCTAACATGCCCACCAGACCAGAGGGCATTGACATCTTCCTGGATAATAAAATTGCCTTCGGTCCGGGAAAAGCCGCCAATGCCGGAGGTGTTGCGGTTTCAGGTCTGGAAATGAGCCAGAACAGCTTAAAATACAAATGGTCCGAAGAAAAAGTGGACGGTAAGCTGCAGGTTATTATGAAGAATATTCACCAGGCCTCTTATGAAACATCTGAAGCCTACGGCGATCCGGGAAACTATCCCCTTGGTTCCAACATTGCCGGCTTTACCAAAGTGGCAAAAGCCATGCTGGCTTACGGAATAGTTTAACTGTTCTCCGATCATAAGAGAGCGGCCGTTCCCGTATTTTCAGTTTTTCAGCTTACATGACAGGCGAAAGCAGACGAACGGCCGAATTTCTTATTTTTGCAAAAAGAGATCGGTTTTCCAGATCTTTAAGAGTCAGACGCCGGCAGTTTTGCAGATCCCGGTCAAAGGCCCCCGCGTGAAGGTTTGCCTGATCCGGAGAATACATAACGGTATTAACTTCATAATCCAGATGAAAACTGCGGATATCCAGATTACATGTGCCCACCGAGGCTATTAATCTGTCCTGAATAACAACTTTTGAATGAAGAAAACCTGCCTGATACTGGTAAATTTCTACACCAGACTCCAGAAGCGACGAAAAATACGTCTGGGCAGCCCAGAAGGGAATACGCTTGTCGGGAATGCCGAGTGTCATTAATTTTACTTTTGTTCCCCTCAGGGCCGCGGCGACAAGGGCCTTTTCCAGCGCTTCTCCGGGAATAAAATACGGCGTTTGAATAAGAATTTCCTCTCTTGCTCCGTTGATCAGTTCCAGATAATGAAGATGTATTCCTTCCCATGGAGAGTCGGGACCGCTGAGAGCAATCTGTATGGGTATATTATGGGATTCCTGATTCAGTCCGCCAGGAAAATGCGAATCATGCAGCAGAAGCTCTTTTCCGCTGTTATACCAGTCAATCAGAAAAACAGCCTGCAGCATTGATACCGCAGACCCCCGGATTCTTAAGTGGGTATCCCGCCAGGTCTTAAAACGTTTTCCTCCCGTAATGTATTCTTCGCCGACATTCATGCCGCCGGTATAGGCTGTAACACCGTCAATTACCACAATTTTCCGGTGGTTTCTGTAATTGATTTTCATTCTGGAAAAAAGGTTGGACAGTTCCAGAAAAAAAGCGAACTCAATTCCCGCGGCCTTCATTTTTTTTCTGTTGGCAAAAGAAACCTCCCCAAAAGATCCCCAGCCGTCAAAAATAAGACGGACCTGTACCCCTTCCCGGGCTTTTTGAAGCAGAATTTCCAGAATTTTACTGCCCACGGAATCAAAGCGCCATATATAGTATTCCATGTGGATGGAGGTTTGAGCTTTTTGCAGATCGGCCATCAGCTCACAGAAGAGTTCCCGGCCGTTAAAAAAACTGCTTACAGTGTTGTCTGTGGTTACCGGAGCCGAGGCTGTTTTTGCCAGCAATTGAAAGGTTCGGGCCATACGGCGGGACGGGGCAACGCCAATAAGAGGAAGTGCTTCGGTAAAAGATTTCTGCTGATTAAGAAGACCGGTCAGGTGTTCCGAAAAAACTTCTTCCGGGATCATGCGCACCAGTTTTCGTTTTTTCCAGTCAAAACCCACCAGAATGAAAGCCAGAAGACCCAGCCCCGGAAAACTTATAAGGGCCAGAATCCAGGCAATAGCCGACGAGGGAGATTTGCGGGAACCCAGCACCGTTAGAATTGCAACAATTACCAGTACGTAGTTGGACCAGAATAAAACATCTTTCAGCATGAAGTCATACCCAAACAGCCGCCGCGGCCTTGTGAAATGTTCATATTTTCAGCATACCGGATCCGCCCTCTCCGATGGAATGGATATGTTCATTAACCTTTTTATTTTTCCAGTGCGGATCTGAGACGCGGATCTGAGACGCGGCCCTGAAAAGAAAACGGAAGAGGTTTTATATTAACGCGTATTAACAAAACAAAGAAAACCCGCAACCAGTGAGCCGGACGCACACAGAAATAAATTACTTACCGCTGCTTCCTTCCGGACCTGACGGGGTTGGGTAATAATTTCTCGCACGAAGCCCGCCAATTGCGGGAAAAACGGAGCGGGTGGGATTCGAACCCACGGTACCCGGTTAGAGTACATACGCTTTCCAAGCGCACACCTTCGGCCTCTCGGTCACCACTCCAGTAAAAATACACGGAGAGACAGGGATTCGAACCCTGGGTACCGTAAACGGTACAACGGATTTCGAGTCCGTCCGATTCAACCGCTCTCGCATCTCTCCATATATGCCCTA
>PDRU01000154.1 GCA_002748225.1 Spirochaetales bacterium
AGGGCACGGATAACAAGCTGCTCATCCTCTTTATCTGAAGATGCCGCACCGGCCTGTTCAGCCAGAATAAGACAGAACTCCTCTCCGTATATGTCTGTCTGCGCCAGAGTGAGCGCCCACTGAAATTTGGAAACCACCGCCACACCGCACAGTCCGGTAAAAGGATAGGTATCCGGCATTCGCGGATTCACAATGGCCAGAGCATTTGGAATCTGATTCTCCCGGGGAACATGATGATCAAAAATCAGAACGTCCATTCCCAGAGAATTTGCCAGTTCTATTTCATCATAATTGCTTATGCCGCAATCCACGGTAATAACCAGAGTAAAATCTTCGGCGGCATGGGCCTTCAGCACTTCAGGATTCAACCCGTAGTCTTCATTGCCCAGAGGAACACGCCATTCAGCCTGAAGACCTGCCATGCGGAGGGTTTCAAGCATCAGAACTGTCGCGGTAATACCGTCAGTATCGCGGTCGCCGAAAACCAGAACTTTCTCTTCTTCTTCAGCCGCGGCAAGAACCCTCTCCACGGCGGCTTCCATTTGAGGGAACAAAAACGGATTGCGCAGAAAGCGTTCATCTTCTTCCAGAAAATAGGCAATGCGCTCCGAATCAGTAAATCCCCGGCGGGTTAGAATGGAGGCTGTCAGAAGGTCTATGTTGTGCAGCCTGGCCAGGGCACGGACCTGACCGCTGTCTATTTCCGGTTTTACCCATTTCATGCCGGCGGAATTTCCTCAAGGATAAGGCTTTCCCGTTTCGCGGGCGCAGAGGCCTGAATGCTTACAGCGCCTTCCAGGCGTTTGGCGGCGGCGGACAGTTTTTCTTTATCTTCCGCCCATAAGCGCATAAGAACTTCCCCGCCTGATACGGAACTGCCGGTTTTCTTCAGCATCTCTATGCCGGCCAGAGCTTCCACATTGTCCGAAGCCTTATTGCGCCCCACCCCTAAGGCAACGCCGGCCATGCCAACGGCAAAGGCATCAATACTGCCGATAAAACCGGCCTGCTCAGCCTTGAGTTCCTGTGAAAAACGCGCACGGGCTGTACCATCAGCGGCATCCATTTTTTTCAGATCGCCGCCCTGGAATTGCACATTCTGCCGGAATTTTTCCAGCGCTGAGCCGTCAGAAATTGATTGGCGGCAGCGCTCTTCAGCCTGAAGGACATTCTTTTCCAGCCCTCCAGCTACGAGCATCCACGCGGCCAGCCTCAGCGTAACTTCCATAACATCTTCAGGGCCCTCACCTTTCAGACAGGCAATGGACTCCTCCACTTCCAGCCAGTTTCCCACCATATTGCCCAGCGGTTCAGACATGTCTGTCAGCACTGCCGCAACCCGGCGTCCCAGACTCCTGCCTGTATTCACCAGCGATTCAGCCAGAGCCCGGGCATCTTCACGGGTTTTCATAAAGGCGCCCTGACCGCATTTAACATCCATAACAAGGGCGTCAGCGCCTTCGGCGAATTTCTTTGAAAGAATGCTGGCCGTAATAAGGGGAATGGACTCAACAGTAGCTGTAACGTCCCGCAGGGCATACAGTTTCCGGTCAGCCGGAACCACCTTTTCACTCTGTCCGGTCATTCCAAAACCGACATCTTTCACGCAGGAGGCAAACTGCTTGGGTTTCATGGCAGTACTGTATCCGGGAATGGAATCAAGCTTGTCCAGTGTACCCCCTGTGTGTCCCAGAGCCCGGCCGCTCATCATGGGAACTTTCAATCCGCAGGCCGCCGCCACAGGAGCCAGTATCAGCGAAATTTTATCGCCCACACCTCCGGTGGAATGTTTATCAACAAAGGGTCCGGGAACACTGGAGAGATCCATAACATCGCCTGAATTGATCATGGCACGTGTAAGATGACCTGTTTCTTCCGGACTCATACCGTTCAGGAACACCGCCATACACAGCGCAGAAGCCTGGTAATCGGGAATGTTTCCTGACGAGTACTCATTTATGAAAGTAGAGATCTGCTTTTCACTCAGG
>PDRU01000170.1 GCA_002748225.1 Spirochaetales bacterium
GATACCACACCCAGCTGGTGAAGAACCTTGTGCCAGAAGCGCGCGTAGAGCAGGTGGAGCACGGCGTGTTCGGCGCCGCCCACGTAGAGGTCTACGGGCATCCAGTATTTTTCCTTTTCCTGACTGACACATTCGCCTGTGTTGTGCGGGTCGATAAAACGCAGGTAGTACCAGCAGGAACCGGCCCACTGGGGCATGGTGTTGGTTTCCCTTTTTGCTTTTCCGCCGCATTCGGGACAGCTGCAGTTTATCCATTCGTCTATAACGGCCAAAGGACTTTCGCCGGTTCCCGAGGGTTCGTAGCTTTCCACTTCCGGAAGGGTGAGGGGCAGCTGGTCTTCGGGTACGGGAACGGTGCCGCATTCGGGGCAGTGTACCAGGGGGATGGGTTCGCCCCAGTAGCGCTGGCGGCTGAATATCCAGTCTCTGAGTTTGTAGTTGACGGTGCGGAAGCCGCGGCCGTCTTTCTGAAGCTGCTCTATAATGGTGTCAATGGCCTCTTCCTTGCCCATGCCGTCCAGCGGGCCGGAATTGACATGGGGGCCGTCTCCTGTAAAGGCTTCTTCACTGATGTTTCCGCCTTTGAGTACTTCCACTATGGGCAGGTTGAATTCTTTGGCAAACTCCCAGTCACGCTGGTCGTGGGCGGGAACGGCCATAATGGCGCCGGTTCCGTATGAAACCAGAATGTAGTCGGATATCCACACCGGCACTTCCTCATTGTTCACCGGGTTAACGGCACAGGCCCCTGTAAACACGCCGGTTTTGTCTTTGTTCAGTTCGGTGCGTTCCAGATCGCTTTTACGTGCAGCCTGGTCTATGTATTTCTCCACGGCTTCTTTCTGTTCGGTCGTGGTTATTTTCTCTACCAGGGGGTGCTCGGGTGCCAGAACCATGTAGGTGGCCCCGAAAAGGGTGTCCGGGCGGGTTGTGTATACTTCTATGCTGCCGTGTTCTGCGGCAGCTCCGGCCAGGGCGAATGTAACGTTGGCGCCTTCGGAACGGCCTATCCAGTTGCGCTGCATGGCCTTGATGGATTCGGGCCAGTTCAGGCTGTCCAGATCGGCCAGAAGTTCTTCG
The DNA here is from genome assembly GCA_002748225.1 of Spirochaetales bacterium. Classification (GTDB taxonomy): domain Bacteria; phylum Spirochaetota; class Spirochaetia; order DSM-2461; family DSM-2461; genus UBA2779. Next base: position 1,081 of record PDRU01000170.1, read on the forward strand.
GCATAGGCGGTAATTTTCAGAACCCACTGCCGGATGGAACGGCGCTTAACAACCTGGCCGCAGCGCTCGCAGCGTCCTTCTTTTACCTCTTCATTGGCCAGTCCGGTCTTGCAGCTTTCGCACCAGTTAATGGGCATGTCAGACTCGTAGGCCAGTCCTTTTTTATAGAGCTGGAGAAATATCCACTGGGTCCAGCGGTAGTATTCGGGTGTGTGGGTCTGAACTTCCCGGCTCCAGTCGTAGGAGAAGCCCAGGCTTTTAATCTGCCGGGTAAAATGGGCAATGTTGGTTTCGGTTGTGCTCCGGGGAGGAGTTCCGGTTTTTATGGCGTAGTTTTCGGCTGGAAGTCCGAAGGAATCGTATCCCATGGGATGCAGAACGTTGTACCCGTTCATGCGCAGGTAGCGGCAGTAAATGTCTGTGGCGGTGTAGCCTTCCGGATGGGTTCGATTGTCTGAAATGGATAGCTGCTCATGGGGCCTATAATAGCGGAAAGGCGGTTTGGGGGGTAGAGGGTCTGCAAAAGCGATTTCTGACATTTTTGCCATTTACGTTGTTGAGAGACTTAAGGAGTGCTATTATCCAGTTTATGAAGATTCTACCGGGTTTTATGGGGGCCGTTCTCATGCTGACGGCAATTTTTCCTCTGGAACAGGCCGCCGCTTCATCACCTGAAGCTGAAAAAATTATTTACGCCTTCCGGGATACGGTGTACCTGCAGACAGTTGATGACAATGAAATAGAGCGTCTGTATGAAAAGCTTTTAATAGAGCTGGAGGATCTGGCCATCCCCTCCCGGGAACTCTCTTACCGGAAAGCTCAGGCCGCCTATTATCTGGGCCGGTGGTATCAGGCTCCGGATACCGTGGAGCATGTGCTTGTTTTTGATGATTATGTCCGTAAGGGACGGTTTAAAAAGGTTCAGGCTTCTTACGGCAGGCTGGATGAAATAATTGCGCTGTATGAAGAGTCTCTGGCTTTGCTTGAGAGTTACATGGAAGAGGGCCGGGACAGCCGGAGTGTTCTGCTGTACGCCGAAAGCCTCAGTCAGCTTTCCACACTTAAGACACTTGGGTTTCTAATGAAAAACGGCCCTAAAATACGCCCTCTGGCTGAAGAAGCACTGGCGCTGGATGCCGGGAATGTTAAGGCTCAGATGCTTTTGGCTTCCCGTTATATTTTTTCACCGGAAGTATGGGGCGGTAATCCCGATAAAGGAATTGCCATGATAGAGGCTGTTGTGGCCGCGGCCGGGGAAAACCGGGAAGACAGGCATAATGTTGCGGTGGCCATAGGCTATGCCCACACCATGGCCGGGCGCTGGGAAGAGGCTGCTCAAAGTTTCCGAAAGGCACTGGAAGTGTATCCGACAAACGTTTATGCCCTTGGTATGCTGAAGCTCAGTGAAATGGGTGGGGCCTCAGGCCTTTAAAGACGGCAAATTATCAATAATCCATCTGCTCAGTGGCCATAAGGCGCAATAATGTGTTATTGTGGGTTGTTATGCATATTATCTGGCAATGGTACGCCCTTATCCTTGCTTTGACCGGCGGCTGGTTTATCCTGCTCTCTCTTTCCAATATTTTATTTTTTCGGCTGAGCCGCCGAAAGGAACGCTGGAAGGACGGTCCTTTCATGTCGGTTCTTATTCCCGCGCGGAATGAAGAAAACCGTATCCGTCCCACTCTGGATGCCATTCTGAAACAGGAGTACAGCTCCTATGAGGTTATAGTTGTGGATGATAATTCCACAGACTCTACCTGGGACATCCTGAAAGAATACGAGCAGAATTATCCGAATCTCCAGCCCGTAAAAGGCGCGGCTCTGCCCGAAGGATGGAATGGTAAACCCTTTGCCATGAAACAGCTGGCTGCCAAAGCCAGCGGTGAATTCCTGGTGTTTCTTGATGCCGATATTGTTGCGGCGCCCGATTTTCTTTCCTGGACTGCCGAGCGTATGCGGCGCCATAAAGTTGATACCATGTCCGGTTACGCTTATCACAAGGCTCACAGTTTTCTGGAACAGCTGTTTTTCCCCATGATGTACCTGGTGGGAATGACTTTTTTGCCATTCTGGCTGATTAAGAGTACACGCCCGTCGCTGTTCAGTCATGCCATTGGACAGCTGCTGGTATTCCGCCGGGAAGCCTATGACGGCTGCGGCGGCATAGATGTTGTGCGCGA
>PDRU01000146.1 GCA_002748225.1 Spirochaetales bacterium
TTTACAAACACAAAATTCTTGTGGAATTCTTCTCAAAAGCTCTGGGACTTGAAGGAAAACACGCAGAGGAAGAAGCCTGCCTTATTGAACATGCCATAGACCGGGAAACAGCTGAACACTTTAAGAACCTTACCAACTGGATTGTTAAGAACAACGGCTCGGCGCCTCCCCCGGGAACAATTTCTTCCAAATCAGACAGCTAAACAACTCCCGTCCTGCAGCACAGATCTTCCAGCGGACATTCATCACACTTCGGCTTTCGGGCACTGCAGCAACGCCGCCCGTGATAATTGGCTTTCATGGAGAAGTCTGTCCAGCTGCCGCGCGGAATCAGTTCTTCCAGTTCCCGTTCCACTTTGACCGGATCTTTCTGCTCCGTTAAACCCAGCCTGCGGCAAACCCTCCCGAAATGAGTATCAACAATAATTCCCGGTAAATTCCAGATATGAGCACGGATAACATTGGCGCTTTTTCTTCCAATTCCGGGCAGTGTTACCAGCTCTTCCAGCTCCCGCGGCACCCGGCCCTTATACTCTTGCACAATGCGCGCGGCAGCCGCCTTCAAATTCCGGGCCTTCTGCCGGAAAAAACCCAGAGAATGAATAACCTCTTCCAAATGGCCTGTATCTGCCCGGGAGAGAGCCTCCGCCGAAGGCCAGCGCTCAAACAAAAGCGGTGTAACCGCGTTTACAGCCGCGTCAGTAGTCTGGGCCGACAGAGCCACCGCTACACAGAGTTCAAACGCGTTTGAATAATTCAGCAGAGACTCATTCCGGGGGTATTCAGCATTCAGACGGCGCAGTATCTCCGGAATATCCTCAGCAGCTTTCATTTTAATCTCCTGTTTTACTCCGCGCCGCATATTACAGCTCCCCCTGCGGGCTCTGCAACCCGGACAAGAAAGAAACGCTCTCAATAAAACACCCGGACCGCGGCCCGGCAACCCCCTTGATTTTCCCCCTCCTCTCCGCTATATTCTCACCACCTTGTCCTTCCGGAAACACCGGAAGAGAAAGTACTTCCCTGCGTCCTTAGCTCAGTTGGATAGAGTGCCGGGCTTCGAACCCGTAGGTCGGAGGTTCGAGTCCTCCAGGGCGCGTAATAAACCCGATAAACGCTTTTAAGCGCTTTTTTCGTTTCTGTACTCATCTGTTACTAGACATAAGCCGGTAAAAGAGCTACATTTTGCTGGCATAAAAAACGGGCCGTTAGCTCAGCTGGCAGAGCAGCAGACTCTTAATCTGCGGGTCAAAGGTTCGATCCCTTTACGGCTCAAAATGAAATCGGGTGGCCCTGCCGCCCTTTTTTCATATCCCGGCTTAATTATGTTGCTGAAAGCGGGAACCCTGACTTTCCAGAGTCCGGTATGCGAGAGTGGTGGAATTGGTAGACACGCCGGTCTTAGGAGCCGGTGCTTCGGCGTAAGGGTTCAAGTCCCTTCTCTCGCAGAAATTTCCGCGCCAATCTCCGTTTTAAGGATGAAAAAAATGATAGACAACAAGAGTTTTGAAAAACTGGATAATTCTGCTGTAAAACTCACCGTCAGTGTCACGCCCGACAGTTCAAAGGAAGCCTACAACAGTCTGCTTGCCAAATACGGAAAACAGATTCAGATACCCGGTTTCCGTAAAGGCAAAGTGCCCCGCGATGTCATTGTCCGTAAATTCGGCGAAGGCATCCGGCAGGAAGCTGCCGCCGATCTGGTGGATAAGGCCCTTCAGGAAGTTTTAAAGGATGCCGAGGAAAGTCCCATTTCCCAGCCCGTCCTGGAAAATCTTCCGGAAATGACCCCCGGAGAGAAATACGAATTCTCGGTAACCTACGACGTATTCCCCGAAATCAAAATGCCTGAATACAAAGGCATTGAAGTTGAAGAGACCCAGGTAAAAATCCTTAAAAAACACGAAGATGAGGAACTGGAACGCATCCGGGAACAGAACGCCGTGGTTATTGATAAAAAAGACGGCACTGTCTCCAAAGATGCCATTGTTACCATGGAATATGTGGAACTGGGTGAAGATGGAAACGCTCTGGAAGAAACACGGCGCAGGGGTTTTGCCTTCACTGTGGGCCGCGATCCTCATCCCTATCAGGTGGAAGATGATATTACCGGCATGAAAACCGGTGAAACCAAAGTTATAGAAAAAACCTTCACCGACGACGCGCCGCCCGCGGTTGCCGGAAGAAGCGTTAAACTGGAAGTCCGCATTGAAGCTGTTAAAGAACGCGATTTACCGGCTCTGGACGATGAACTGGCCCAGGATGTTTCGGACGATCTGAAAACTCTTGACGATCTGCGCGCCAAAATTAAATCTGATTTAAAAAAACGCGCTGCCGATAAAATCCGGGCCCTTACCATTAACGCCATTACCGACAAACTCCTGGAAGGCGCAGAAATAGCTGTTCCCCAGTCCATGCTCAGTGCCGATCTGGAACACACCTGGCAGGACTACGTCCGCCAGTCCGGCGCTCCCGAAGACACACTTATCAAGGCACTGGAAGACGCGGGGCAGAGCAAGTCGGCCATTATGGATAACTGGAAAGACGATGCCGCCAAATCAATAAAAACCCGGCTGATCTACGGCCGCATTGTGGAAAACGAAAAAATAGAAGCTTCTGACGAAGAAACAGCAGCCGAACTGGAAAAACGGGCGGAAGAATTCAAAATGTCCCCTGAAGAACTGGAAAAAATGTTTGGCGGACCCCAATTCCGTAGTTATCTTAAGAATGAACTTGCCCAGAAAAAACTGTTCGACTTCCTTTTGGAAAGCGCCGCAGTAAAAAAAGGCGAGAAAAAGGACTATACTGAATTAATGGAAGCCTGAAGGCCGGCGGAGAGCGGGCCCAATGCCTGCTGTTCCGTCCCTTATTGAGTTTTCAGCCCTGATAAACAAGAGGTACTGCCGCCATGATTGATATTCGTTCTGCCTACAACCCCTTTGTTGTTGAAAAAACCGGCATTGGGGAAACACGCTATGATATATGGTCCAAACTGCTTCAGGAACGCATTATTTTCCTGGGCGGGGAAATCCGCGATATTGACGCCGACCATATTGTTGCCCAGATGCTGTATCTGGAATCACAGGATCCGGAAAAAGATATCAGTTTTTATATTAACAGCCCCGGCGGGTCGGTAACGGCCGGACTGGCCATATACGATACCATGCAGCTTGTATCACCCGATGTTCAGACCATCTGCATGGGACAGGCCGCATCCATGGGAGCCATTCTTCTGGCCGGAGGCCAGAAAGGCAAACGCATGGTTCTCCCCTCCGCCCGCATACTGATCCACCAGCCCTGGGGCGGCGTACAGGGCCAGGCTGTGGATATAGGCATTCAGGCACGTGAAATTGTCCGCCTCAAGAAAATGCTTATCGGCTTTCTGGCTTCCGATACCGGCAAAGACGAAAAAACTGTCGCGGCCGATCTGGAACGCGACTTCTTCATGTCCGCAGCTGAAGCCGTGGAATACGGTATTGTCGACAAAATACTGACGAGGGAAAAAGATGGGACGAACTAAGAACAAGGATGTCAAAGTCTGTTCGTTCTGCGGAAAAAATTCGGATGTTGCCAAAAAGCTCATTGCCGGCCCCGGAGTGTTCATCTGTAACGAATGTGTCGACTTATGCAATAAAATTATCCAGGAGGAAAACGAAGAACTCAACGTTGAGTTTGCCGAAAATCTTCCAGTCCCCAAAGAAATATGTGCTTTTCTGGACCAGTACGTTATAGGCCAGGAACAGGCAAAAAAAACCCTCTCGGTAGCCGTATACAACCACTACAAAAGAATACTGCACAGAGGGAAAGTAAACACCGACGATGTAGAACTGGAAAAATCCAACGTTCTGCTGATAGGCCCCACAGGGTCCGGCAAAACACTTCTGGCCCGTACTCTGGCCCGTAAACTCAAAGTGCCCTTTGCCATAGCCGATGCCACAACACTCACTGAAGCCGGTTATGTCGGTGAAGATGTGGAAAACATCCTTCTCAAACTTATACAGGCCGCCGGCAGTGACATTGCCGCCGCCGAAAAAGGCATTATCTACATTGACGAAATTGACAAGATAGCCCGCAAAACCGAAAACGTCTCCATTACCCGCGACGTGTCGGGAGAAGGCGTTCAGCAGGCGCTTTTAAAAATTATAGAAGGCACTGTAGCCTCCGTACCGCCGCAGGGCGGCCGCAAGCACCCGAATCAGGAAATGCTGAAAATTGACACATCCAACATTCTGGTTATCTGCGGCGGCGCCTTTGTGGGCCTTGAAAAAATAATTGCCTCCCGTGTGGCTAAAAATCCCATAGGCTTCGGATCCGACGTAAAAAAAAGTTCCGATACCAGCCTTTCCGAACTTTTCAGCCAGGTACACCCTGACGATTTAATCCATTTCGGCCTTATACCCGAATTTATCGGACGGCTTCCCATTCAGGTGGCGCTCGACGATCTGAACGAAGACGATTTGGTCCGCATTGTTACTGAACCGAAGAATTCCGTTGTCAAGCAGTACACCGCCTCCATGGAAATGGACAATGTGGAACTGGACTTCCAGGAAGAAGCTGTTAAAGCCGTAGCCCGTAAAGCCGTCAAACAAAAAACCGGAGCACGGGGTATCCGGGCCATTGTGGAATCGGCCATGATAGATATTATGTACGAAATTCCCTCAATACCCGGCCTGAAAAAAGTTGTTATAGGTCCGGAGGTTATTGAAGACGGCGTTCAGCCGGAAGTTGTTAAACTGGAGCCTCTTCCGGATCCGGAAAAACGGGAAGATACCGGCGAACAGGATGAAAAGAAACAAATTACGGCCTGAAAAACAGGGAGAGCTTCCCCTTATTCCTCTCAGGGAACTGGTTATCTTTCCCTACAACGTATCTCCTTTCTTTGTGGGGCGTCAGGGCTCCATCAACGCCATGGAGAACGCGGTGTCTGCCGGGAAGGAGGTCTTTCTTGTTTTTCAGAAATCGTCCGATGAAGATCCCGGCCCCGAAGACATACATCCTGTCGGCACCATTGCCCGGGTTGTCCAGGTTCTAAAACTCCCTGACGGAAACCTGAGGGTTCTGGTTGAAGGACACCGGAGGGCGTTTCTTAAAAAAGTTCACCGCAAAAACAATATTACATGGGGCCGTTACCAGATTGTTCCGGAAAATGAAGCCGATCAGGAAGAGCTGAAATTACTGATGCAGACCCTCAAGGATGATTTCCGGCAGTACGCGGGCCTGCGCAAAAAGAAACTTTCCAGGGAAGCTGTTACCGGAGTACTGAAAGCCGAAACTTCGGATAAACTTGTGGGCAGCATCTGCACGGCGCTGGATATTACTGCTGAAAGGAAAATTCCTTTTCTTCTGGAAACCGATGCCTGCAAACGCCTGGAAGAGCTGTCTGTATTTCTGCGGACGGAGAATCAGTTGCTGACCCTTCGTCAGGGAATATCCGAGCGGGTAAAAAAACGCATGGAGCGCTCCCAGAAAGAATACTTTCTCAACGAACAGATCAAGGAAATTCACAAGGAACTGGGCAGTGAAGAAGCCGACCCCACCGGGGCCAGAGAACTGGAACGCAAAGTTCTGGCGCTGGACTTAAGCGATGAAGTGCGCGCCAAGGCCCAGATTGAAATTAAACGGCTCTCCCGTCTTCAGCCCATGAGTCCCGAGTCGGGAGTACTGCGCACCTACCTGGAATGGATAACCGACCTGCCCTGGAACGTCCGGACAACCGACAGCCGCGACATTTCCCAGGCTTCCCGCCTTTTGGATGCGCAGCATTACGGTCTGGAGAAACCCAAGGAACGCATTCTTGATTTTATTGCCGTCCGTCAGCTCAAGACGGCCGTTAAGAGTCCCATTCTCTGTTTTGTCGGACCGCCGGGTACTGGTAAAACCTCGCTGGGCCGCTCGGTGGCTGAAGCCCTGGGCCGCAAATTTGTCCGCATATCACTGGGCGGTGTCAGGGACGAAGCAGAAATACGCGGACACAGAAAAACCTATGTCGGCGCTCTGCCGGGAAAAATTATCCAGGCGGTCAAACGCGCCGGTTCGGCCAATCCGGTATTTTTACTCGATGAAGTGGACAAAATGTCCAACGACTACCGGGGCGATCCTTCTTCGGCCCTGCTGGAAGTTCTGGATCCCGAACAGAACAGCACCTTTACCGACCACTATCTGGAAGTACCGTTCAACCTTTCGGAAGTTATGTTCATTACAACCGCCAACAGCCTGGAAAAAATTCCCCACCCCCTGCGCGACCGCATGGAAATAATCCGTGTTCCCGGCTACACCATGACCGAGAAGAAAAACATTGCGCGGCAGTTCATCATACCCAAACAGAAAACGGAAAACGGCCTGGAAAACTCCAGCATACGTTTCCCCGATGAATCACTGGAACTGCTGATACGGGGCTACACGCTGGAAGCCGGAGTACGGAACATGGAACGGGCCATCAGCCAGGTAATGCGCAAAATTACCCGGAATATTCTCCACGAACAGCAGACCCGGCCCGGACGCTGGGTAATTAACAGCGCGGCGCTGCATCAGAATCAAACCTTTTCAGCCGTATACCGGAAGCCGGAGGATGCGCCCCCCGAAATAAGCGGCTGCGACATGGAAATAACACCGGAAATGGTACGCCGCTACCTGGGTAAAGAACGCCTGGAAGACGATCTGGGCACCGCCGGGAGGCCCGGTCTGGCACCGGGGCTCTACTACGACGGCGGCGGCGGCGGCGTGCTTCCCGTAGAAGCCCGCATATTTGACGGTTCGGAAAAACTTATCCTTACCGGCCAGCTGGGTGACGTTATGAAAGAAAGCGCCCAGATAGCCCTCTCCTACCTCAAAGCCAACCGCGGCCGTTTCGGCCTGAAGGCCGGCTTTGACCGGAAAAAAGACATTCACATTCATGTGCCCCAGGGCGCCATACCGGTTGACGGCCCCTCTGCCGGCATAGCCCTGAGCGCCGCGCTGCTCTCGGCCGCTTTGGGAATTCCCCTGAAAACCGGCATAGCCATGACCGGAGAAATCACCCTGACCGACCGGGTGCTGCCCATAGGCGGTGTCAAGGAAAAATCGCTGGCCGCGCGCCGCCGGGGCTTTTCCACCATTGTTATGCCCGAAGACAACCGCAGAGACGTGGAAGAACTTCCCCCGGAAGTGCGCAGTGAAGTTACCTTTCTGTTTCACAAAAGCCTCTCTGAAGCACTGGAAAGCCTCTTCCCTGAAGGCAGCTTTGAATAAAAGCTTGAATAAATCAAATCCGAAAGCTGCCTGAAATCCCGCTTTTCAGGAATGCGGAAGCTCTTCTCCGCTCACTTCTCATTAAAAAAAGACTTGAAAACGCCGGCATGGATACGGCATACTGCAAAAAACGGGAGGCAAAGCCGTGAAACGTATAACCCTTTTTGTTATTGTACTGCTCTTACTGAGTACTGGGGTCCTCTTCGCCCAAAAGTTCAAAAACGAATCCGAATTTTATCCCAAGACCTTTCAGATTCATAAAGTTTTTCCCCACAGCAAGGGATACAAAATTGAGTTTATAACCCAAAGCCATGAACTCAGTTCGTTCTGGGCTCCAATTCAATGGTTTGACGGACCTGATAACGTTGGCGAGATTGCTTACGGCATAGGTAAAGCTTATCCTTATATTACCTTTTTCTATCTGAACGGCGAGCTGGATCACTTCCGCATGTATCTGATAGAAAGCCCGCTTCATCCCAGCTGGGGCAATCTTGATCCCACTCAAGACTATTCCGCAGAGATTCCTTCTCCTGACACAAAGCCGGAACCGTCTTTTTGAGATCAGAAAAACCTGTTTTCCTCAAGGATACTCCTCAGCCGGTGCTGAACGCGCTGGATCAATACGAAGAGTTTTTCATTCTGGGCCACGAAGAACCTGACGCGGACTGTCTGTGTTCCCAGAGAGTTCTGGGTTCATGGCTTTCCCGCCGGGGAAAAACAGTGCACCTGTGTTCGGCCGGTCCATGGAGACGTCCGGAAATTGCCGGATGGCAGCCTCTTTTTAACGCCGGCATTCCGCCGGCGGCGCCCGGAGCAAAAATTCTGTCCGTTATACTGGACTGTTCTTCTTTCAGCCGGACAGGGTTCCCTGAGGACACCCTGCCGAAAGGCCCCGTTATGGTTATTGACCACCACGCCACCAGTGAAAATTTCGGCGACTTCCGCTATCTGGATCCTCAAAGTCCTTCCGCCACGCTGCTTGTTCAGAAACTGATGGAGAGTGCCGGAGATCCGCCCACTCAGGAAGAAGCACAGCTGCTGTTTATGGGATTCTGCACGGATACCGGGTTTTTCCGGCATGTGGAACCCTGGCGCCTGGGCGCCATGGAAGGCGTTGCCAGACTGGTGGGAAACGGCGCTTCCCCTCCAAAAACCTTCCAGCTGCTGAACGGGGGACGCAGTCCCGGCTCCCTGCAGCTTCTGGGGCGTATTCTGGAACGTATTGAAATTCATTTTAACGGCCGGCTGGCGCTCTCATGGGAACGCCCCAAAGACCGCAGGGAACTGGGGAAAGAACGCGATTCCGACATGATGTACCAGCTGCTCCTTGGAATTTCAGGTGTGGAAGCCGCCGCCGTTATCCGGGAGCAGAACAACGGCACATGTGTAGCGGGACTGCGCTCTCTCACCGATCTGGATGTTTCTGAAATTGCAGGATTCTTCGGCGGCGGCGGCCACAGAAAAGCAGCCGGCTGCGCCATCAGCGGAGACCTTCAGGACGCTAAAGAACATCTGCTGACACTATTTGCAGACAGGCTGAAATAACAGCCGGGAAAAAACCATGAAAAAAAACATACCGTTTTTAAAAGCCGCCCTTGGAACCGCCCTTCTTTTGACACTCTTCAGTTTAGTGTGGGCCTGTTCCACCGTACCTCTGACCGGACGGCGTCAGTTCTCATTAATTTCCGACGAATCCATCCATGCCCTCAGTTTTGAGCAATACGATGAATTTCTGAAAACCAATCCGGTTGTAACAGACAGCCCGGATCTGTGGATGGTACGCCGGGTCGGCCGCCGTATTCAGCACGGCGTGGAAAAATACTTTGAAGAACAGGGAATGTCCCGCCTGCTCAAAGACTATCAGTGGGAATTCAACCTGGTGGAAGATGACGCAATAAATGCCTGGTGCATGCCCGGCGGCAAAGTTGTTGTCTACACCGGCCTTTTGCCCGTTTCCCGCACCGAAGAGGGCCTGGCTGTTGTTATGGGGCATGAAATTGCCCACGCGGTGGCCCGCCACGGAGCCGAACGCATGAGTCAGCAAATGGCTTTGCAGATGGGAGGAATGGCACTCTCCGAGGCTCTGGCTCAAAAGCCGGAGGAAACCCAGACGCTCTGGTCGGCAGTATACGGCCTGGGTGCCCAGTTCAGCATAATGCTGCCCTACAGCCGTCTGCATGAAAGCGAAGCGGATCACCTGGGACTTATTTTTATGGCTCTGGCCGGCTACAACCCGGAAACCGCGGTAGAATTCTGGCAGGAAATGAGCCAGAGCGGAGGAGCCAAACCGCCTGAATTCCTGAGCACCCACCCCTCCGACGCCACCCGTATTGCCGACATACAGCAGTGGATGCCTGAAGCGCTCAAGTACTACCGGCCGCATTAAGAACGGCCACATTAATACCGGGTACATTAACCTTTTTTAAATGATTTGGGCCGGCAGATTCACGCCGGCCCGTCCCAGTGCGCCGGGCAAACCTCCGCCGCGCCGGGGCCGCCTTTACAGAGTTTTCCCGGCCCCGCTTGACTTTCTGACGACCGTTCGTTAAATTATCTAACGAACGGTCGTCAATAAGAATGAACAAGAGCAGCC
>PDRU01000168.1 GCA_002748225.1 Spirochaetales bacterium
CCGCACCCGGCAATCTTCCCGAAAATCCCCAGAGCCGTATACACCAGCCCGTAGAGAGCAACCCGGGGCAGCACGGAAAAATCAACCAGCATACCCATAACACAGAAAAAAATGGGAACAATAAAGTTATACAGTCCCTCCATTCTGCGGCGGACATCTTCGGCCACATCCGTACTGGAAAGAGCCAGACCCATAACATAGGCACCCACAATCATGGCCAGCCCCGCCATCTCCGAAAATCCGGCCAGCAGCAGAGCCAGGCCAAAAGCTATGGAAGCCAGCGCGTCAAGATCTCTGAGATTTTTCAGCCCCTTTGTCAGACGCGGCGCCAGAAGAATACCGATAACCGTACTTCCCAGCCAGAACCCGAACGCCTTCAGGGCAATGCGTCCCACCTGGCTCCAGTCCACACCGCCGCCGCTGCCCTTACCGTGCTTTACCAGTCCAATAACAACAGCCAGAAGAATAATACCCAGCACATCGTCCAGCACAGCCGCCGAAAGAATAGTAACGCCTTCCGGACTGGAAAGTTTGCGCTGATCAGATAGAATTCTGGCGCTGATACCCACACTGGTGGCCGTGGCAATAATACCCATAAACAGAGCGGGCGGATCCATAATGGAATGAACAGAAGGAATAAAAAAGAGGGCCGAACCGGCTCCCAGAAAAAAAGTCAAAACAACTCCGCCCAGCCCCACAACAGAACCGGTTCCGGCAAAACGCAGAAAAGTTTTTAAATCGGTTTCCAGACCCGAAAGAAACAGCAGAATAATGGAAGCCACCGTGGCAAAAGCGTAAAGCTGAGGTGTTACCGGCAGAGTACTGTGAAAGGGAATTTCAAAAAGCGGCACATTCCCCAGAAACGGAAGGGGAATTCCCCCCAGCGCGAAAGGACCAATCACCATGCCGGCCACAAGCTCACCCAGAACGGAAGGCTGCTTCAGAAAACGTACCGTTATATAACCGAAAATCTGGGCGGCCATAACAATAACCGCCAGCTGAAAAATCAGCATCGTCATCAGATGCGTCAGAGATGCGCTTTCATGCATTTTTACTCAGCCCTCAAGAAAAATATTCAGCAGCTCCCGGGAACTCTCAGCTTCAAGAATACGGGTCCGTAATTCAGAACGGCTCAAAAGACGGCTCACCTCGGCCAGAAACTGCAAATGCGGGCCGGTACGGGAAGCCGGAGAAGCAGTCATAACAAAAATACGCGCCGGTTTATTGTCCAGACATTCAAAGTCAACACCCTCACGGCTTATGCCAATGGCGGCATACAGCTGCTTAACCGCGTCGGTTTTACCGTGGGGAATGGCAATACCGTTCTTCATACCTGTCGACATCTGGGCTTCGCGGGCCAGAACAGCGCTGAGAACCGCCTCTTTGTCCATCTGGGGAAAAGCGTCAGACATAATATCTACCATTTCCTCAATAATGGCATCTTTGCTGGTACCGCTCAGTCCAAGATGGACCGTTTCGGGCCGGAGAACCTTTTTTAAATTCATCATCTCAAAATTAGCCCTACGGAGACGGGAGGTCAAGAGGTTCAGCGGACGCCAGGAGCGCGCTTTATCCCTTGCAACACCTTGACCAAGCCCTTTCTCCGCTTATAATATCCGCGAAAGACGCCCCGGTAGCTCAGCAGGATAGAGCAACTGCCTCCTAAGCAGTAGGTCAGCCGTTCGAATCGGCTTCGGGGTAACAGCAGGCTGGAAAAGCGGCCGCGGCAGCTGTGCCGTAATTCCGCGGGTACAACAGCCGCCGGACAGTTGACAGCCAGGCCCGTTTTCGTTATTGTACCGCTACGCAATGCCGCTGTAGCTCAGTTGGTAGAGCAGTGGACTGAAAATCCATGTGTCAAGAGTTCAAATCTCTTCGGTGGCAGAGCCGCAGGCCGTCCTTCTTTGGACGGCCTTTTTCGTGTTCTTTTTT
>PDRU01000067.1 GCA_002748225.1 Spirochaetales bacterium
ATTGGAACCATTGAAGGGGCCGTCAACATTCCCCTTCAGCAGATCCGCGGGCGTCTGGGAGAATTCCGCAAAGACCAGACCATTGTACTCTTCTGCGGTGTGGGACTGCGGGCCTACATGGCTGAACGGATTCTCCGCCAGAACGGATTTGAAAATGTTTTTAATCTCTCGGGAGGATATAAAACCTGGGAGTACGCCGTTCAGAAACAGAGCAACGAAGATATTTTTGAAAAGAGCATTATAGGCAAAGACGATCAGATCTACTCCACCGATATTGAAGCCGGCCGGAAAGAACGGGAAGTGGCCCACGCCCGGATAGACGTTAAAACTCTGGAAGTAAACGCCGCGGGCCTTCAGTGTCCCGGTCCCATTCTGGAGCTGAAGAAAGCCATAAATCAGGTAGCTCAGGGCGACCGGGTACTGGAAACCGCCTCCGACCCCGGCTTCGCGCAGGATGTAAAAGCCTGGTGTGAAATGACCGGAAACAATTTAATTAACCTGCAGCAGGAAAAAGGGCAGATAACCGCCCTGATAGAAAAGGGCGTTCCGGCCGGCAGTGCTTCCGGCCCGGCCGCTCAGGGCTCTCAGGGGGCTTCAGGCCTGCCGCCCAGCGCCCTGAACACTTCCCTTATTATGTTTTCGCAGGATTTTGACCGGGCTCTGGCCACACTGGTTATTGCCAACGGCGCCGCCAGTGCCGGAAAAAAGGCCACTGTTTTCTTTACCTTCTGGGGACTGAATCTTATCCGTAAAAATCCCAAACCGCGTGTATCGAAAGATTTCATGGGCCGCATGTTCGACATGATGCTTCCCGCGCACTCCGGCAAGCTGAAGCTTTCCAAACTGAACATGGGAGGAATGGGCGTGAAGATGATGCGGGGAAGAATGAAAAAACTCCGCATTGACTCACTGGAACAGATGCTCAAAACAGCCATGGACAACGGTGTACGCATGGTTGCCTGTACAATGAGCATGGATGTAATGGGAGTGAAAAAGGAAGAGCTGATAGACGGCGTGGAAGTGGGCGGTGTGGCTACCTATCTCCAGGCAGCCGACCAGGCCAGCAACACCCTGTTTATCTAAATTACTGTATGTCCAGAACGATGTTCCCGGAATGTCTCTCACCCATAAGAGAGCGGTGAGCGTCCGGGGCATTGGAAAGACTGAAAACGCGGGCAAGAGGAGGCCGCACTTTGCCTTCTTTTGCCTTGCGGGCTATCAGTAATTCATAGCCGCGGATTTCTCTGAGTGAGGCATTGGTTATACGGACACCCCGTATTGCTGATTCTGAAATCATGAGGTCTCTGGGGCTGATTTCCACTTTTCCCCTGCTGCCGACAATAACAACCCTGCCGCCGGGCGAAAGCAGGCCCAGATCGTCATTTAAATTGACATTGGCCAGCATTTCCACAATTAAATCCACTCCGCCGCTGTTGGCCTGACGGATGGCCGCAAAGCGGTTCTTGTCGTTATGGCTGAAGTGCCGCGCGCCGGCGGCGGTAATTTGTATTTCACCCTTTTCAGAACCTGATGTACCGTACACTCTCAAATTTGTTCCGGCGCAGAGCTGCAGACAGGCCAGCCCTACGGCACCGCTGGCCCCGTGTACCAGAACAGACTCCCTTTTCCTTATGCGACCCACAGTAAAAACAGCCCGGGCCGCTGTAAAATACGGAACGCCCAGACAGGCTCCCTGATACCAGTTGAGCTCTTTCGGCAGAGGGTGAACCTGGTGAGGAGCACAGAGACAGTATTCGCCGTAACTGCCGTCCAGTGTTCCATGCGTATACACTTTCATTCCGGCTTCCCAGCCTATAACGCCCTCTCCGGTTTCCTTGATAATACCCGCGCCGCAGTTACCCGGAGTAAAGGGGAGACTGGGGGAATACCCCTGAGAACCTGTGCGCATATAGGTGTCAACCGGGTTCACTCCGGCGGCTTTCAGCCGTATAAGTATCTGGCCGGGACCGGGACGGCAGACATTCTGATGCCGAATCTGCATTACTTCCGGAGGTCCGTACTGCTGAACAACAATCTTTCTCATCCCATTCTCTCCCTCAGATAAAAAAACCAGGCCTGAACAGTAATGGCACTGTCGAAGGGCGGCAGCCCTATTTCGCTTTTCAAAGAAGAAAAATCTTTGGTGCAGACATCCAGAAGCTCATCTTCATCCAGATCCAGAGAACTGGAAACCCTGCGGAGCCTGCGGGCCACAAAGGTGTAGGTAGTGTTGCCCATAAAGGCCGGATTGGGACTCACTTCGCCGATCTGTTTCAGTTCTCCGGCCTCGTATCCTGTTTCTTCCAGCAGCTCCCGGCGGGCCGCCTGTTCCGGCGTTTCACCCCGGTCTATTACACCCGCCGGGAATTCCATTCCCACCCTTTCGGTACCGTGGCGGAACTGACGCACTATCAGAAAACGGTTATTCACAGAACTTCCGGCCGGGCTGCTTAAGGCCGATGGAGTATCCGGGGCCTCCAGTTCGGGAATAACAGTTACCCAGTTGGGCGCGTTGACAACAATGAAAGAGGACTCTTTACCTTCCGCTGAACGGCGCTCATCTTCCCTGAGGGAAAAAATACGGGTACTGAAGAGATTCCGGCTCCCGGTTTTCTCCCAGTGCAGATGAGAGGCGTCTGAGCAGTCGCTGCAGCTGCTGTAATTTTTAGTCGACACTGTTGCTACTCCTTTCCGGCCGATTTTTCCGGCGGATCGGCATAAAAGCCTTCCCGGCCGTCGGGTGTTTTCAAATGCCACACCCTCCCCTGCTTTCCCAGAACATAGTTCCGGCTTAGGGGAACTTTACCGCCGCCTCCCGGCAGATCCACCGAAAAATTCGGC
Organism: Spirochaetales bacterium; assembly: GCA_002748225.1. Taxonomy (GTDB): domain Bacteria; phylum Spirochaetota; class Spirochaetia; order DSM-2461; family DSM-2461; genus UBA2779. Next base: position 2,842 of record PDRU01000067.1, read on the forward strand.
ATGGCCAGACCGCTTACCCTTCGGCGCAGCTGATCGGCCAGGGAACGCGCCTCTTCCAGAGGCAGACGGAAATGAGCGGTGCCGGAGGCCAGATCTCCCTGAAAAAGATAATAGGGCTTTATGCCGGCGGCCACCAGAGCCCGTGAAAGCTCTTCCAGTACATCAATATTATCATTAATACCCCGAAGAAGCACGCTTTGATTTAAAATGGGCAGCCCCTGCCGCTGAAGCCGGCTGAAAGCACGGAGGGAAAGAGAGGAGAGTTCGCGCGGATGGTTCACCTGAACAACCACCCAGAGAGGCTTCTGCTCTCCCAGCATGCGGGCCAGCGCGGCACTGACCCTGCGGGGCTCGACAAGCGGCATACGGGTTGCCAGGCGCAGAACAATGTCCGGCCGGGCCTGCCGGAAGGAATCCATTAAGAACTTGAGCTGACGGTCGCTCAAGGTAAGGGGATCACCACCGGAAAGCAGCAGTTCCTTTACTTCCCGGTGTTCCTGCAGCCAGCAGGCTATACGGTTAATTTCTTCCCGGCTGATGGGGCCGAATTCCTTTCCGCTGATTCGCCGCCTGAAACAGTGCCGGCAGTACAGCGCGCATTCTCCGGTAACAACAACCAGCGCCCTGTCGGTGTAGCGGCGCACAAGACGCGGCAGAGGACTGTGGCTGTCCTCTCCCAGAGGGTCTGAACTCTCGGCTTCTTCCCGGGTCTGTTCGGCCGCCTGCGGCACCACCTGAAGACGCAGGGGATCGTCAGCCTGCCCGCTGAGAAGGGCCGCCCAGTGCCGGGTAACCCTGAAGGGCGGCCGTACCCCCTGCTCTATTAGTTTCCGCTCTTTAACGCTTAAACGCATTCCGTTCTCCGAAGAAGCATAACAGCCGGAGCGTACAGTACTCTGTTATTCTTCTCCAAAACGGATCTTATCCGAATCCGTGAAAAAGGGTAAGCAGAACACCGGCCGAAACCGCTGAACCGATAACCCCGGCCACATTCGGCCCCATGGCATGCATCAGCAGAAAATTACCGGGATTGGCCTTTTGACCAACCACCTGAGATACCCGCGCGGCCATAGGTACCGCGGAAACTCCCGCAGAACCTATCAGCGGATTTATCGGCTCCTTACTAAACACATTCATCAGCTTGGCCAGCAGCACTCCAGCCGCCGTGCCAATAGCGAAAGCAGCCACTCCCAGGAAAATAATAATGGCGGTTTTCCATGTTAGAAAAATTTCAGCGGTAGCCGTAGCCCCTACGGTAACACCCAGAAAAATAGTGACAATATTCATCAGAGCGTTCTGGGCTGTATCGGAGAGGCGGTTTACCACTCCCGATTCCCGAAACAGATTTCCCAGCATCAGCATACCCACAAGAGCGGCGGCCGGAGGCACCACAAGAGTGACAATAATGGTTACCAGAATGGGGAAAAAGAGTTTTTCCAGCCGCGAAACGTCCCGCAGCTGCTTCATTTTAATCTGACGCTCTTTTTCCGTTGTCAGAAGCTTCATAATGGGCGGCTGAATAACCGGTACCAGCGCCATGTAGGAATAAGCAGCCACGGCAATGGAACCCATCAGTTCCGGAGCCAGTTTGGACGAAAGGAAAATGGCTGTCGGTCCGTCAGCACCTCCGATAATACCAATGGAGGCTGCTTCGGGAGGAATAAAATGCCCCGAAAGAATGGCCCCGAAAAAGGTAATAAAAATACCGAACTGGGCCGCGGCGCCTAAAAGCAGAGACTTTGGATTGGCAATAAGAGGGCCGAAATCGGTCATAACACCCACGCCCAGAAAAATAAGGGGAGGGAAAATACCCAGGTGATCGCCCTGATAGAGGTAGTAGAGCAGTCCGCCGGGCGTATCCCCCACGGGTTCAGCCATTAAACCGGCCAGAGGCAGATTGGTCAGAAACATTCCGAAAGCAATAGGCACAAGCAGAAGCGGCTCAAATCCCTTTTTTATGGCCAGGTACAAAAGAACAAACGAAATGAGTATCATCAGTCCCTGTCCCCAGGTAAAGGCGCTGAAACCTGTACTCAGAAAAAAATTATAAACAGTTTCCAACACAGAACTACTCCAGCACTATAAGGACATCGCCGGAGTTAACCGCAGCGCCCTGAACAGCGTGAACCGCGGCCACTTTTCCGGACCGGGGAGCCATAATGTCGTTTTCCATTTTCATAGCTTCCAGAATAAGAAGGACATCGCCCGAATTAACCGAATCGCCCTCTTTTACCCGGATATCCAGAACAGTGCCCGGCATGGGAGCCGACACTGTACCGCTGCCGGCCGGAGAGGCCGGAGCAGCCGGAGAGGCCGGAGCAGCCGGAGAGGCCGGAGCAGCCGGAGCAGCCGGAGCAGCCGGAGCGGCCGCGGGGGCTTTGGGAGAGGCCGCGGGAGCTGCAGGTGCAGCCGGACGGGAAACCGCAGGTGCAGCCGGAGCCGCCCCCCCCGAAGAAGCGCTTCCCACTTCTTCCACTTCCACGTTGTAAGTTTTACCATTCACTGTAATATTAAATTTGCGCATTTTCTTCTCCTGATATCTGATAATTGAATAGTTATACGGCTAACGAAGCGCCGAATCCATAATCCGGCGTCTGCCGGCCTTTCCCCAAACCGGAGTGGCATCTTCCACCCTCCGGATATTTGTAACCCTTATATTATTCACGGAAGTATTCAGACACACTGCCGCGGCAGCCGTCAGAACCGCAACAAGGTCTTCATCGGAACTTTCCTCAGCGGCAGTAAGGGCGGCTCCCGCAGACTTTACAGACGAAGAATCCGCCGCCGAACCATTAATGCGGCGCACCACCAGCGACATAAAAGACGTAGCAGCCCAGATAAGAATTAAAGCCGCGAAAGTAATGCCCATTCCCAGCAGAATAACATAACCTGTTGCAGCCGTTTTGTCGGCTAAACTCATAAGACTGAACGTATCAGAATGCTGAAACTGTTCTAAAATTGACATTGTGTCTCCTTTAAAGAGGAATATTACCGTGTTTTTTCGGAGGACGGCTGCCCTGTTTTGATGCCAGCATGTCCAGAGCGTCAGCCAGGCGGGAACGGGTTACAGCAGGCTCAATAATGTCATCCACGTATCCGCGTTCCGCGGCCTTATAGGGTGTGGCAAATTCTTTCTCGTAGTCGGCAATCAAACGGGCCTGAGCGGTTTCCGGATCTTCGGCGTTCTTTATTTCCTTTCGAAAAACAATGTTCGCCGCGCCTTTCGGTCCCATAACCGCCACTTCCGCTGAAGGCCAGGCCAGCACAACATCGGCACCCAGATGCCGGGAACCCATGGCAATGTAGGCGCCGCCGTAAGCCTTGCGGGTTATAAGCGTTACAAGAGGAACCGTTGCTTCGGAATACGCATACAGAAGTTTGGCTCCATGACGGATTATGCCGCCGAACTCCTGTCCCGTTCCCGGCAGAAATCCCGGAGTATCCACCAGAGTCAGAACCGGAATGTTAAAAGTATCGCACATGCGTATAAAACGCGCCGACTTGTCCGAGGCGTTAATATCCAGACAACCGGCCAGAACCATAGGCTGATTAGCAACAATACCCACAGTCCGGCCGTTTATCCGGGTGAAAGCGGTAATCATGTTCCGGGCGTACAGTGCCTGATATTCCATATAATCGCCGTTGTCGGCAACGGCCCGTATAACATCGAACATGTCGTATGGTTTATTGGCATTCTCCGGCACCAGAGTGTTCAGCTGCGGATCGGCAGCATTTAAACTGTCAGATGTCGGAACTTCCGGCGCTGTTTCCATATTGTTCGAAGGCAGGAATCCCAGCAGCCGCCGTATTTCCGCAATACAGGAGGCATCGTCACCGGCCATAAACTGGGCCACGCCGCTGGTTGTATTGTGCGTGGTCGCGCCGCCCAGAGATTCAGCACTCACCTCTTCTCCGGTAACGGTTTTAATAACCTGCGGGCCGGTAATAAACATCTGAGAGGTTTTATCCACCATAAAAATAAAGTCGGCAATAGCCGGAGAATAAACCGCTCCGCCCGCGCACGGCCCCATAACAGCGACAATCTGCGGAATAACACCGGAAGCTCTGGTGTTCCGGAAAAAGATATCTCCGTATCCCTTCAGGGCATCAATACCTTCCTGAATCCGTGCTCCGCCCGAATCGTTAAAACCCACCATCGGGGCTCCCACTTTTATGGCAGCGTCCATAACCTTGCAGATTTTAGCCGCGTGCATTTCGCCCAGAGAACCGCCCAGAACCGTAAAATCCTGAGAATAGGCATAAACCAGCCGGCCGTCCACTTTCCCGTATCCGGTAATAACACCTTCAGCCGGTGTTGAAACCTTGTCCATGCCGAAATAGGTGGAACGGTGACTGACAAAAGCATCCAGCTCAACAAAGCTGCCTTCATCGAAGAGCAGAGTTATGCGCTCTCTTGCGGTCATTTTTCCTTTTGAGCGCTGTTTGGCAAGGCGCTCTTCTCCTCCGCCGGCAAGCAGACCCTGCTTTTTCTGCCGCAATTCTTCCAGTTTATCAAGTGACATTCACAATCCCCTGTACAATCCAATTACTGGAAAGATAGTCCCTCCAGCAGGGCTATAATAAACAAAATTGGGCCGATTTTTTGGGCCGATTTTTGGGGGCGATTTTGCGGACCAACGTTACACGCCCGGGGGCCGGAAATTCAAAGCTGCCCGGACACTGCATTGCCTGCTTCAGAATTTTCTGCGCCAAAGCGCGGTCTTTAACGAATTTTAACGGGTTTTAACAAGTTAATCAAAACAGCATGGGCACCAGCAGAGTCGCCGCATTTTCAGATGGAGCATTTTCAGATGGAGCATTTTCAGCCGGAGCGCAGAATGTTAACCAATCCGAGACTGCCGTCAATACGTACCTGCATACCGTTCTCAAGAAAACTGCAGGCTCCGCTGACTCCAGCCACCAGAGGCAGTCCGTACTCCCGGGCAACAACGGATGTCAGTAAACCGGGCCACCATTATTTCGCCCGGCTTCAGTTTTTCAGCATCCTTTCTGTCTTTGACTACTCTGACGATTCCTTCGGCAATGCCCTGACTGACCGGGGTGCCTTTGAAACATGATCCGCCTTCGGGTATCGGGGCGGCTTCAGGTTCCGGGCGGCCCCAGGAAATATCGGGAAAGCGCAGTTCCTGCCGCTGCGGGAAACGCCGGCGGCGGCGGCGGCTCCGGCCAATCAGCCCCTCACCGCGGCCTTTCAGTAATTCCCCCAGTTCTTCCATTGTCAGAAAGTAAGCCAGGTCGGCTTCAGGAAGCAGGCCTTCGGTTTCCAGCGCTGCGGCCAGGGCTCTGGCGGCCAGTTTGAAGCGGTGAATGGTAAGGATGAGCAGATATTTTGATTTTTCCCTGCCCCGGACGCCTTTCCGGGCTTGTCTGGTAAGCCATGCTGCAGCCCTGGGGTTTACCCCCTGCGGCAGTTTCAGCTCCGGAATATTCACCGCCGGCTCCGGCACGGTTTTCCGGACAGGGCCGTCAACAAGTGCCTTGAGAGAGTCGATAAGATGCTCCGGATGCAGAGCCCATTCGGGTTCCCGCAGTTCAGCTTCCCGGATACAGCGGAAACCATGGCGTTCCATAAAATTCCGGTAGAAAATTCCAATCGGTGAATCATCGGTCAAAAGAGTATTGTGAATGCTCATGGCATCGGAGCAGTCCAGTAATTTTTCGGCAGCACTGCCCCGGATCATATCGGCCAGCTCGCTCAATCCTTCCAGAACAGCCGCGCTCTCAACACCTTCCACACCGGAAAGTAACCGGGTTATCAAAGCCTTCGCTTCATCACTGACACGGGTATTGCCTCCCGAGAGGGTTATGGTCAGGGCGGCATTCATGGCACCGGAAAAGCCGCTGGCCTGGTAGTGGTAGCCGGCAGCTCTGTCCAGAACTGGTCCCTGGGCCAGCAGCATATCCTGATAGATTTCCGCGGCACTCCGGAATTCGGTCGGTATACGGAAACCCCGTGCCAGTTTTTCCAGTTTCCGCAGAGCTTGTTTCCATCCAAGCAGGCTCACCATGTAACGGACGCCGTTGAAGAGGCGCAGAAGGGGAGATGCCGGTTTCCCGGCCTGGTGAGGCGGCAGAACATAGCCGAGAATGCTCAGTTCAGTAGCTTCTACCGAGGCGCCGGCCACACGAAAGGCCAGCTTGTACATGGAGCTGAGATTCATAAAAAGCTGATCTTGAAAGCTCTCAAAAAACGGCGGATCCGGTTCTTTTCGGCTGACGGCTCCAAAACTGCGGTAAAAAATGGCCAGGCCGGTACTCAGGCAGCGGCCGACGGTAGAGAGGGTAAGAGCCGTAACCGCGCCCGGCATCATTTCGCCGATATTGCAGCGGGTAACAATGGTGTTTTCGTCAATAACGCTGTCGAGGGAATCGGCAAGGGCGGTAATGGGCCGGGCCTGCAGCCAGCGCAGTTGGCCGCTTCCTTCCTCCACGGCCCATTCAAGATCCAGCGGAATGCCCCAGTCTGCGGCGGCGCGGGCAGCGCCGGCACGGAGTTCGGCCAGAATATGCTTATCCAGCGCCGCGCCTTCCAGATCTCCGGATGATTCAACAACCCTGCCGTCAGCGGCATTGATAACATAACGGGCCGCCTCGGCATGACCGGAAACCAGGGCCTCGCCGAGGCCGGCGACAGCTTCGATAATCATAAGCGACGCATCGCCGTTTGCCGGGTCTGCGGTAAAAATAACTCCCGCCCGGCTGGGGTTGACCATCTTCTGAATTATCACAGCCATTGCAGAAGTACCGGTCCCCGAAAGGCCCTGTTCGTAGGCCTCCGCCCGTTCAGAGCCGGCCGAGGCCAGACAGTTTCTGACGGCCTGCTCCACGCCTTCAGGAGGCACATTCAGATAACTTTCGTACTGCCCGGCGGCTGAGGCTTCTGCACCGTCTTCAGCACTGCCCGAGGAACGTACCGCGGCGCTGCCTCCGCCGGCTTCAGACCATGCTGTTTCAATATTTTCCGGAAGATTCTCCGGGCTTGCGTTTAACACTACCAAAGCTCGGGGAACCGGCAGACCCAGTCTGGCCAGTTGAACCAGACCGGCGGTTTTACCGCCGCCTTCCCCGCGGGGAACCTGGCGCAAAGGCAGTATTTCAGGATGAAGGGGGCTCTTCACTCTGGACTCCGAGATATATTTGTTGTTATTTCCATGCTATCTTTGATCTATGCTAATATCAAGTGAATAGCCTATTCCAAGGAGTAATTCATGGCCCCGCTTATCATCGGAGTTTCAGCCATTTGCATTGTTCTTGTTCTTTTCTCCCGTCCCCGCTCCCGGCAGGGACTGGCGCCGGAGGGCGGCAGCCGTCTAAAAAACGCCCTCGCCCTGCTGCTGACAAGACTCGGACCAAAGAATCCTGATGACTGGAGAACCCCTCAGAACAGCGATGTCAGGGTTCCAGTGCCCGAGGGTATGGATGAAAAGAACTACAACGACTCCTGGGTGTTTCAGGGAGCAGATGCCGGCGGCAACGCCTTTCTGACCCGCCTCGGCTTCCGGAACGCCGGCCGGGAAGTGGAACTGTGGTTCTGGGGGAGCCACAACGGCGAACGCTACGCCAATGACCAGCGGAGTATTCTCCGCGAAACGGATCCCGATCCTGACGGCATACGGGCCGGCGGACTGGCCTATGAAAAACTCGGAGAAGGACTGTGGAAAATTACCTATGAAGGCAGCCTCAACGGCAGCCCGGGGAAAGCTGAACTTTTGTGGGAAGCCGACGCGGCAATGTTCTTTTCGCCGGAGCATATGGATTCCCTGAGCACGGCCCGGGCCATGGCCGAAATGCCCTGGAGCCGCGGGTATTTTGAAAAAATGCGCCGCGAGAACGCCGTACGCATCGAACAGGGCGGCCTGCTGAGCGGAACAATCGAATACGCCGGTAAAAAAATCACCCTGAATATGAAAGGCATTCGGGATCACTCCTGGGGCAGGCGGGACTGGAGCTCCATAACACGTTACATGTGGACCGTCTTTGCCCTGGACAAACCAACCGAAGTGGCCGGTATTACGGCGAAATACATGGCTATCTCCCCGGTAAACTACGGGGATGTCTTTAACCGGATTACCACAGGATGGATTGCAGGGGATAATAAGGTTATTCCCGTGGCCTACACCACCGATATGGCCAGGGTTGGCAACGACGGTGTTATTCCCGAACACTACCAGCTGCTCTTCCGCAGCCCCGCACATAAGCCCGTTTCAATTAATATTCACCGCCGGCAGCCGGAAATGTCCTGGATTGTATCTGACAGGAAGTTTGAGGTGAACGAGGCCTGGTGCGGACTGGAAGTGAACGGCACAAAGGCCTGCGGTATTGCCGAGTTCGGCTATTCGGCCGACCGGGGTTATTTCCGGCCCTTCGAAAGCGCAAAAGCCGAGCCTGGGTAATGCTCCTGCGTCAGGAATCAGAGGCAATTCTGCGGGTTACGGGAGCCTGAACAACCCAGCTGGACTCAAAACCGTCCATGGCTCTGAGCTTGCCGGCGTAATGTTCGGCTTCGGCCTTCTGCGAGAACCCGCCTATACGCACGCGGTACCAGGTTGTCCCGTCCACTTCACGGGCAATAACATTGGCCGGAAAGCCCTTTTCCGCCAGCTCTGTACGGATGTCCTCCGCCCGGGAAGGGTTGTCTGAAGAAAAAACCTGCACCCAGTACGCGTTTTCCTGAACTTCACGGTAGGTTTTTTTTACCTCTTTCTTCGGAGCAGGCGTCTTTACAGCGGGGGGATTTTCCTTCGGGGGATCGGCAGGCTGCACCACAACAGCCGCGGGTGCTTTTTCAGGCTGCTGTGCAGATAAAGACGAATCGGATGCAGCGGGCTGAACGGCGTCAGGGGTGTTAAAATCAGCTGTAAAATTATCCGGGGGATTTTCCGTTTCATAAAGAGGCGGATAAGCAGCACCCTGACGGGCCCAGCTGACCGGATCAAAATTATCGGGCACCTGTTCGGTTCCATTCAGCGAAAGGGCCGATGCAATATTTATGCTGCCGTCAGGGCTTTCCTGCTTCTGAAACAGAAGTATACCGGCTGTTAAGGCTACAGCTGCCACACCAAGTACTGTCAGCAGCACGTTCATAGAAGTATTTCGGCTACCTTCCCTGCTCATTGTCCCCTCCCGGAACTGCCTGTATCTAAACGGCTGAGGATACGGTTCAGCTGCCTGCGCAGCCTTCTGTCGTTTCCTGAGTTCCTCACTTTATAGATTTCGGCGTTCCGGGAAAAAAGTTTAGGACCAAGTCGTCTCTGGCTGCGAAATCGGCCCAAAAGCTCCTTCCAGCCTTTGGAATCGCGCCGCATAACTCTCTGCCGGCGGGTCCGTAAAGGAGCTGAAACCCAGAGAATAAAGCGGCAGTCCTTCACTAAAGAGGTTTTATGAAGGTTAACCCCGTGCACCGCGGCAGGGATGTCCGGCTGCTCTTCCAGCCAGAGCCGGGTCTGCTTCTCTATCCACGGATAGGTTATCCCTTCAAGGAGCTGCAGGGCCTGCGGGCTGCCGAAAACCCGCTCTCCCAGCAGACGGCGGTTCACCGAGCCGTCTGAGCTTAAAAGCCCCGGTCCCAGACGTTCTTCCACTTCCGCCGAAAGCGCATCCAGAGCCCTGTGGCCCACCGGGTCCAAATCCAGAGTCCGCCACCCTTTCTGCTCCAGAATTGAGGCCACGTAGTTTTTTCCAGCGCCGGTTTTACCGGCAATGCCTATAATCAATGGATATCCCCCCAGGAAAGGGCCGTTTCCACATTAACCCTTAAGGGTATGTCCAGATCGGCGGCCCCCTCCATAACCTGCCGCAGAAAAACACTCAGCTGCGCAGCCTGCTCTTCGGGTACTTCCACCAGAATTTCATCGTGCACCTGCAGAAGCATACGGGCATTGGGGAAACGTTCACTCATTCCTTCCGAAAGAGCTATCATGGCTTTTTTCATAATATCGGCCGCGGTTCCCTGAATACGGGAATTAACCGCGGCCCGCTCAGAGGCGGCCTTTTCCACCCTGTTACGGCTGGTAATACCCGGAAGCGGCCGGAAACGGCCGTAAAGGGTCCAGACACCGCCGTCTGTCTCGGCCTGCTGCACTGTCTGCTCCACAAAGGCGCTGATGCCTCTGTAGGTAACAAAGTAAGCATCAATAAAATGTTTGGCTTCAACGCGTGAAATACCCATTTCATTGGAAAGCCGGAACGCGCTCATGCCGTACATAACCCCGAAGTTAACAGCCTTGGCCATGCGCCGCTGCGCGGAAGTAACCTCGGAGGCATCTACACCGAAGAGCAGCGCCGCGGTACGGGCATGCACATCGCTTCCCTCACGGAATGAGCGGGAAAGAGCCTCATCGCCCGACATGTGCGCCAGTACCACCAGCTCAATCTGGGAGTAATCAGCCGAAACAAAGCAGTATCCCGGGCGGCTTTTAAACGCGCGCCGGATGCGCCGGCCGTTTTCGTCGCGGACCGGAATATTCTGCAGGTTGGGATTGTTGCTTGCAAGCCGGCCCGTGGCCGCTCTGGTCTGGGAATAAGTAGTGTGAATTCTTCCGGTACGGGGATGCACCAGCCGGGGAAGAACATCCACATAGGTGGACTTCAGTTTCGAAAGGGCGCGGTAAACAAGAATTTTTTCCGGCACAGGATCTTCCTTGGCCAGATCCGCCAGTACGGTATTGTCGGTGGAATACCCGGTTTTGGTTTTCCTGCCCGGAGTTAAACCGCGTTCTTCAAAAAGAACCGTTTGAAGCTGTTTGGGCGACGCAACATTAAACTCATGTCCGCAGAGTTCATGAATTTCCTTAACCAGCCGGTCAATGGCCTCTCCCAGTTCGTCTCCGTAAGCTTCCAGTTCAAAAATATCCAGCCCAATGCCTTCACGCTCCATTTCCGCCAGTATTTTCTGAAGAGGCATTTCCATTTTCCAGAATATTTCAGCACGCCGCGCATCCTGTTCCAGAAGAACGGAAAGGGTTTCATACAGCCGGAATGTTACATCGGCATCTTCGGCGGCATACCTGTAGGCCTGTTCCAGAGGCACAGCCTCAAAGGTTTTTCCCCGGGGCACCACATCCTTGAACTTAATGGTCTCCATTCCCAGGTAACGGTGAGCCAGCACATCCATTCCGACAGGAGATGAAGCATCCAGCACCCAGGCGGCAATCATGGTATCAAACCAGGCAGAGGGAACATTCACGCCGAAATTCTGCAGCACCTTCATGTCATACTTGAAGTTCTGTCCAATCAGCTTCGGCGCGTCCGCAGCTTCCAGAAGATCTTTCAGCCACTGGCGCAGAACATCTTCTTCAATAACCTCTGCATCAGGACATTTGACAGGAATATAGACAGCTTCTCCGGCCGCGACAGACAGAGAAACACCAACCAGACTGGCGCGCATGGCATCCAGACTGTCTGTTTCAGTATCAATGGCCGCATACCCGGCCTTCCGGATTTTCCGGCCCCACTCTTCCAGGGCGGCCGGATCGGTCAGGGCTGAATATTCCGCGGCCGGACTGCCGGAGGGCCCTTTATCAGGGCTTTCATGAGGCGGCGCCGGTGAACCGGGCTTCTCCGCAGAACCGCCGCTCTGTCCCAGCCGGGCCGTATCTTCAGCCAGAGTCCGCATATCGCGGTCGCGGAACAGTTTTTCGGCGGCAGCAGCATTCGGAGCGGCGGTAATATCCCCCCCTCCCAGTTTATCTGCCTCTGCCCCCAGCTCCAGATCCGTCCGTATTGTCACCAGCTTCCGGCTGAAATACGCGCTTTCACGTCCTTTCTGAAGTTTTTTAAGCCGGGCGCCGGATGCGGCTTCTTCCAGATGCTCATAAAGATTATCCAGATTTTCCCATTCGGCCAGAATGGAAGAAGCCGTTTTCGGTCCAATACCCGCTACTCCCGGAATATTGTCCGAACTGTCGCCTATCAGAGCCAAATAATCAATTATCTGAGCGGGACGTACACCCTTTTCTTCCAAAACCTCCGCGTCGCCTATTTCCCTAAAGCCTCCGCCCTTCTCCGGGCGCAGCATGCGCACCGGGCCGCCTATAAGCTGCATCAGATCCTTGTCGGAACTCACCAGAAAACAGGGAAAACCGCTCTGACGGCAAAGCCGGGCGGCTGTGCCCATAATATCGTCCGCTTCAAAACCGGACTGCCGGTAAACAGGAATTCCCAGATATTCCAGCACTTCCTCCACCAAAGGCACCTGTTCATGCAGATCGGCCGGGGCGGAGTCCCGGGTGGCCTTGTATTCCGGGTACATTTCATGACGGAACGTGGGCCCTTTGGGATCCAGAGCTACCGCGAAATTCCGGGCTCCGTAATTCTTGTATAAGGCAAAAATCGCCCTGAAAAAACCATGCAGAGCGGAAACGTTGTTACCATCCCTGTCCGTAAGCGGCCTGTTAATAAAAGCAAAATAGGCCCGGTACATTAAACCGTAGCCATCAAGAATGTAGAGTGTGTTGTTCATCAGTACCAGTATACACCGGAAACGAAACGGAACTACACCTGTAAATCAATATGGGAGGGCTGAGGCGCGTGCAATACACTCCGCCGGGTCTGACGGCTCTGACTGGCGGAAAAACGGGCCAGTTCACTGGAAACCGAGTCCATCTGTTCCCGAATTCTGCGGCTCAGCCGTGAAGATTTTTCCACAGCGGCCCTCACACGCGAATGCCAGCCCGCATCGTGTATTTCCGCCAGAAGTTCCTTTTCGGGAATACCGGAGCGGCGCGCGTCCTGCTCGCGGGAATCCGCCAGACGCATTCCCCGCCGCAGCATCAGAGAAGCCTCGGAAGCCTGCCGCAGCAAAACGGCCCATTTACCGGTATTGCGGGCGCCATTATCTGCGGAAAGCTCCTTTTCCAGTTTATCAAGAACCGCTTCCCAGCCTTCCAGAGCAGATAATTGTAACCGCTGAACATCCTGCCACCACAAAGCAGCCATACTTACCCCGCCAGATTCACGCCGCTTTCCGCCTGACCGGACACGGGCTTCTGAGTGCCTTCAATGGAAGCCCAGGCTTCCCGAAGATCGGCCATAAGATCCTGAATTTCCCCAAGTATAGACGCGTCCTTATTCATATTCGCGTCAATCAGTCTCTGATTAAAATACATATACAGATGAAAAAGATTCCGGGCAATGTCTCCGCCTTTGTCAAAATCAAGCGAAACAGTCAGCTCGGTAACAATATCCTGAGCCTTCACAATGGCATTATGCGCCTTGTCCAGTTTAGGGTGTGCAGAATTCAGCTCATTCCGAGCGGCCTGCAGCTGACGGATTCCTTCGTCATAGAGCATAACAATAAGCTGCCCCTGAGAGGCGGTTTTAATGCGTGTCTGCCTGTATGCACTCAGCGGATTGCTGGTCATGTTACTGCTCCCTCCGGATATGTATTCCGTGACATATTAGAGTTTCCTGCTTACCTATCGGCATGTTATCAAGAAAACTGAGAAAAATTTCATTTTTCAAACTTTCCCCCCTCAAAATGGGTAGAAACGGGTCCATAAAGACTATTTTACACCGTCCCGGCCATGAATAACAGTCTTCTCCATTTGACTATCCCGCCGGACATTCATAAAATTAAAGTTGTGGAGAAAATAACGCCTGTCAGCTTTCAAAAATGCTATACCTGCGGCCTCTGGCACCCGGTACCGGGGGCCTACTCGGGGCGTTTCTGTTCCAGAGAGTGCGCCTTGTCCTACAGGCGCTGTCCTGTCTGCGGAGAGTACTACCCCGCCGACAGCCACCCGGACGGAGAATTCTGCTCAGCGGAATGTACAGGCATAGACCGGCAGGACCGGCCGGCCGACATAGTGGAAATACCTTAAAGGAGCATACTGTGAAACTCATTTTTTTGGGCCCTCCCGGGGCTGGAAAAGGAACAATGGCCGCCCGCGTTAAGGAATATCTGGGTATTCCCCATATTTCTACCGGCAATTTATTCCGCGAAAATGTTGCTGAAAAAACTCAACTGGGCATGCAGGTTAAAGAAATAATGGAACAGGGGAATCTGGTGCCTGATGATCTTACCATAGCCATAGTTAAGGAAAGACTCAGCCGCCCGGACGCGGAAAAAGGGTTTATTCTTGACGGCTTTCCCCGGACCATTCTGCAGGCTGAAGCTCTGGAAAAAATGACATCGATAAAACATGTTCTGAATCTGATTTGCCCCGACAGGGAACTGATACGCCGGCTGACCGGACGCCGTTTCTGCCCGGCCTGCGGACGCAGCTACCATGTGGAATTCATACCTCCAAAACAAGAAAACATCTGCGATGACGACGGTCACCAGCTCAGCATACGGGATGATGACACTCTGGAAGCCGTTCAGAACCGGCTGAATGTCTACATGGAAAAAACCAGGCCGCTGATAGAATGGTATGAAAACCGGGGACTGCTTCGCAATATTGAGGCCGATGTTCCGCCGG
>PDRU01000171.1 GCA_002748225.1 Spirochaetales bacterium
TCTGTGGAACGCGGCCGGTGCCGGCTGGACAGCTGCCCGGATTCTAAAAGCGCTTGCAGGCTGGAGCCGTTATGCTGTTCCGGAAAACGTTATAACCCAGATTCAGGACATTCTTTCCCGCTGGGGAAAGATACGCCTTTTAAACGAGCCTGAGCTGTCCGGCAAGGCTGCCCCTGCCGAACAATCCGGCTCGGAAAGCTGGCTGAGGCTGGAAATTGATTCCCCGGAAATTACCGAAGAACTGAAAGCCCGCAAGGCTTTTGCCAAATGGCTTATACCCGACGGACAAGGCTTCAGAGTGCGCCTGATAAACCGGGGCACGGTAAAGGCGGAACTTATCCGCATAGGTTATCCGGTTCTGGATATGGTACCTCTTAAAGACGGCGCCCCTTTGGAAATAGCCCTGAAAAAACAGCTGGATGATACAACACCTTTTAAAATAAGAGACTACCAGCAGGAAGCTGCCGCGGCCTTTGCGGGCACGGGAGCTCCGGGAACCGGCTTTGGTACAGTGGTTATGCCCTGCGGTTCGGGGAAAACCATTGTCGGTATGGCTGTGATGGAACAGATGGCCACACAGACACTTATTCTGACAACCAATGTGGCAGCTGTTCACCAATGGCGCAGCGAACTGCTGCATAAAACGCACCTTCAGCCGGATCAAATTACAGAATACACCGGAGAACACAAGGGCATTGCTCCTGTCACCATAGCAACATATCAGGTTCTAACCTGGAGGAAAGACAAGAATTCCCCCTACCCTCATTTCGACTTACTCCGCAAGCACCCCTGGGGACTTATTATTTACGATGAAGTGCATTTACTTCCGGCGCCTGTATTCCGGGTAACCGCAGAAATTCAGGCCATACGCCGTCTGGGACTCACAGCCACGCTGATCCGGGAAGACGGCGCGGAAAGGGATGTTTTTTCCCTGGTAGGCCCCAAGCGCTTTGATGTACCGTGGAAACAGCTGGAAGCCTCAGGCTGGATTGCCGAAGCCCGCTGCAGGGAAATACGGATTAACCTGCCCCCCGAGACGCGCATTCCCTACGCCATGGCCGACAGGCGCCGTAAAGTGCGCATTGCCGCCGAAAATTCCCGGAAGATCGCCATTGCCCGCGAACTGGCGGAAAATCATAAAGAAGATCATATTCTGATAATCGGCCAGTATATTAAGCAGCTGGAAGAAATGGCCTCACATCTTAAAGTGCCTCTCATTACCGGTAAAACACCCAATCAGGAACGGGAACGCATATACCAGAATTTCCGTGAAGGAAAAGACCGGATAATTGTTGTATCCAAAGTGGCCAACTTTGCCATAGACCTCCCGGACGCGTCCGTTGCCATTCAGCTTTCCGGCTCTTTTGGCTCCCGGCAGGAAGAAGCCCAGCGGCTGGGACGTATTCTGCGGCCCAAAAAACGCGACTCGTGGTTCTTTTCGCTCGTATCACGCGGTACGGTGGAAGAGGAGTTTTCTGCCAACCGCCAGAGATTTCTAACCGAACAGGGGTACCGCTACTCCATCGACATATGGGATGAATTATGAGTAAATCAACCTGGGATGAAGTTTTGGCCTCTCTGCCGGAAACTGGTTTTTTTGAGGTTGTCCGCCACTATCTGGGACCGCTGGAAACGCCTTTTCACAAACCGGACATTATTAAACGGATGGAAGCTTTTTTTCAGCGGCCGGACGTACTGGAAAGTGTGCTGAATTACATTGATGAAAACGATTCCCTCATTCTGAGCATTATTGCTTTTCAGAATGCTTCCAATTCCAGGCGGCTGGAAGACATGCTCTCCAATTTCGGCAAGCTGCAGCTGCAGGACATGCTGCGGAATCTGGAAGACCGTATGCTGATATGGAATTCCGCGGATATAAAACAGCCCCTATACCGGTTAACCCCTCTGGGAGA
>PDRU01000172.1 GCA_002748225.1 Spirochaetales bacterium
CGGTAAGGGCTCCCGGACGTTTCCACTGCTCAATGTCATCCTGCATGGGAATTTCTTCCGGAGTCCAGTTGTTGGCAACGCCGGCCTTGTAGTGTTCCCTGGCCCAGAGGTAGGTCATGGGAAGTATTTTGTTGGGGTCTGTTTTTGTATCGTTAATAATGGACATGGGGTCTCCTTCTCTTTCGTGTTTACTGGCAGGCCTCGCAGTCCGGGTCGAGCAGACTGCATATACTGGTTACCTGACTGGCCGGTACGGCTTCGGCAGATTCTTCCACGCCGCTGTGAATAAGGGCGGCCAGGGCTGAAGGTATGCCGTTGTCTGGTTTTGGGGATTTTTTTGGATGATTTTCTCCGGCGGCGGCGGTACTGGCGGCGCTGCGGGCTTTTACCTGCGGCTGAGCCGGCGCGGAGACGGCGGTTTTTGCTTCCGCCGGGCTGCCGGCATCGGTTTGGGCGGCAGAAGCAGGCCGGGAGTGGGTCTCCGGCCGGGCCGGCTCTGTCTGAGCAGCGCCGCTTGGCGCCGGGGCGGTATCGGAGCTGCGTTTTTGGGTATACCCGTAGGTTTTGGCGTCCAGGGTGGATTTTTCTATCTGACTGGCGGCCAGGGTACGCAGGTAGTAGGTTGTTTTCAGGCCCATGCGCCAGGCGGAAGTGTATATCTGATCCATTTTCCTGCCGGTGGCGCCTTTAAGGAACACGTTATGACTCTGGCTCTGATCTATCCACTTGCCGCGGATGGCTGTCAGCCGGAGCATGGCCAGAGGATCAATTTCAAAAGCTTCCTTGTAGAGCCGGCGGAATTCTTCCGGTATTCCTTCAATTTTATTGATATTCCCGTCGTGGAACTTCAGCTGATCCAGCATTTCAGGGCTCCAGAGCCCCCGGGATTTAAGATCCTTTACAAGGTGGGTGTTTACTACGGTGAATTCTCCGGACATGTTGGCTTTGACATAGAGGTTTTTATAGATGGGCTCTATGCAGGGCATACAGCCGGCAATGTTGCTGATGGTAGCTGTAGGGGCAATGGCCATGGTATTGGAATTCCGCATGCCGTGAGCAGCCACATGTTCCCGGACAGCACTCCAGTCCAGACGGCTTTTACGGTTAACTTCAACAGGAATGCCGCGTTCCTTATCCATAAGGTCCAGAGTGTCCAGGGGGAATATGCCTCTGTCCCATTTGCTGCCCTCATAGCTTTCGTAGGCGCCCCTCTCAGCTGCCAGACGGCTGGAGTTCAGAATGGCATGGTAGCTGAACAGTTCGGTGGCGGCGTCCACAAATTCTTCGGCTTCGGGAGAATCGAAGGGAATGCGCAGTGTAAAAAGGGCGTCCTGGAGGCCCATCATGCCCAGCCCGACCGGCCGGTGGCGGAAGTTGGCCGCTTTTGATTCGCTGGTGGGGTAGTAGTTAATGTTTATAACGTTATCCAGCATGCGCATGGCCGTGGCTATGGTGTCGGCCAGAAGTTCTTCATTCAGTCCTTCGGTTCCGGTGTGGCGGGCCAGGTTTACCGAACCCAGATTGCACACAGCTGTTTCTTCGGCGCTGTTGTTCAGGGTTATCTCAGTGCAGAGGTTGGAATTGTGAATAACTCCGGCATGATCCTGGGGACTGCGGACGTTGCAGGGGTCTTTAAATGTCAGCCAGGGATGACCGGTTTCAAACAGGCGGGTGAGCATTTTCCGCCAGAGTGAACGTGCTTCTACTGTTTTATGGCGGATCTTTCCGGCGGCGGCCTCTTTTTCGTAGAAAAGGTAGCGTTCTTCGAAGGCGCGCCCGTAAATTTCATGGAGATCGGGAACATCGTTGGGACTGAAAAGTGTCCATGATTCTTCCGCCTCCAGGCGTTTCATAAACAGATCGGGAATCCAGGAAGCGGTGTTCATGTCGTGAGTCCGCCGCCGTTC
>PDRU01000165.1 GCA_002748225.1 Spirochaetales bacterium
TTATTTTCAGAATTTTCTTGCCTGGCCCCGGGAAAAATTATGGCTTGGACTGCGGGTCCACCGTGCATGGTATCGGATGGCCCAGGGGCTTGCGGCTCATATCAAAAAAACCGTTCCCATAGAAGAGCGGCAAAGTCTCTACATCGCCGGTCATTCGATGGGCGGTGCCGTAGGGGCAATTTTAACTTTGCTGCTGTCCTCTAAAAAGTGCATGGTCTGGGTTGTAAACGCTCCGAAGGCTGGCAATAAACAATTCATGCAATGGCTGGAGCGATGTTCGGACTTCTGGTTGCATTACGATGCAGGGGACGTTGTTAGGCACCTGCCGTTTCTATATGCCAAGTATCCAAGAGAAAAACAATACGCAAAAACAAGTCCTTTCTGGAGGGCGCACAACAATCTGCCTGATTGGTGGCATTCCTTCCCGGACAGGGTCAAGGTTCCAGAGGTTAAATAATGGAGTATATAGATTTTCTCAAAAATAAAATGAGCATTGCGCCCGTCTCTGGTTTCAAAACCAGCATTGGAGATGTCAAGTTTTTTGATGGCACAGAAATTAAACCGCATCAAAGAGATGCTGTGGAGTGGGCCATCAGAGGTGGACGTCGGGCATTGTTTGAGTCTTTTGGTCTTGGGAAAACCATTCAGCAGCTTTTAATCTGCCTGGAGATTGTCAAAAAAGAAGGCGGGAAAGCGCTCATTGTCGCGCCACTTGAAGTGCGCCATGAATTCGTGAAAGACGGCCGAAATAAATTGGGCATTGAAGTTCAATATGTTCGCACAATGGAAGAAGTTCGGGCCGCAGAACAAGACGTTCTCATAACCAACTATGAGAGGGTGCGGGATGGCGATATTGACCCTCATTATTTTATGATCACTTCATTGGATGAGGCTTCTGTTCTCAGGGGGTATGGCACAAAAACATATCAGACATTTCTTCAGCTTTTCAAAGGGGTTAAGTACAAATATGTTGCGACGGCAACACCCTCTCCCAACAAATACAAGGAGCTGATTCATTACGCCGGGTACCTTGAAATTATGGATACCGGGCAAGCCCTCACAAGATTCTTCAAAAGAGATTCAACAAGGGCGAATAAGTTAACGTTATATCCGCACAAAGAAAAAGAATTTTGGATGTGGCTATCGACATGGGCACTGTTTATTACAAAGCCTTCTGACTTGGGGTATGACGATACAGGATATGCACTCCCTCCATTAAAAATAATTGAACACGAAGTCCCCGTGGACCACAACACTGCAGGGAGCGAGAATGACGGCCAGATAAAATTGTTCCGTGACGCAGCCCTGGGGCTTAAAGACGCGGCCAGAGAAAAGAGAGACAGTATACCGGCGAGAATCGCAGAGATGATGTCAATTATCGAGAGCGATCCGGAGAGTCATTATATAATCTGGCATGACCTTGAGGCGGAGCGGCACGCGATAAAGAAAGCGCTGCCGGAAGCCAGGGAAATATACGGCTCTCAGAATGAAGAGCAGCGGGCGCAGAATAGCATCATGTTTTCCGAAGGTCAGATTAAGTATCTGGCAACAAAGCCTGAAATATCAGGTTCCGGGTGTAACTTCCAGGGGCATTGCCACAAGGCGATATTCTTGGGAATCGGCTACAAGTTTAATGACTTCATTCAGGCTATACACAGAATTTATCGTTTTTTGCAAACGGAGCAGGTGGAAATCCATATCATCTTTGCCGAATCCGAGCGGGCTATTTATGACACGCTCCGTGAGAAGTGGGCGCAACACAATAACCTGGTAGACCAGATGACGAAAATAATCCGGGAACACGGGCTTGCCTCTACCCAGGCCCAGATGGCGCTGGAGCGTTACATCCATGATGATTTAATAACAGAGGGGGGGCAACTTTGGACTGC
>PDRU01000068.1 GCA_002748225.1 Spirochaetales bacterium
ACGGTTGCCCGCTCGGGCTTTCTTTCCTACTTCTTTGCCCTTCTGGTTCCGTTTCTGCAGTATGTCTTTTTTCGGCAGAAACCGGGCTGGGGGAATTTTCTGGGACTGCTGGTTGTTGTCTGGGGTTTCTCCTTTATTGTTGATCCGGCTTCCGGGCCGCTTTCTGCCGGAGAAATCAGTCCGTTCCGGGTAATGCATGTGTTTAGAAACATTTCTTCGGGAGGAATGAACCGGGGTGATGTTTTTACTCTTATCGGAGCGGTTGGATACGCGTTCTATATTATTCTTGTAGACAGGGCTGGCAGAATTTGCCGCTGGGGAACGCTGCTTTTTATACAAATGGCATTCTGCGGACTGGCGTCTTTGGCCGCGGCGCCTTTTGTTGAGACAGTTGTGCTTGTTCCAGGCTGGCGGCTTGCCGGTGCTCTTGTATATCTTTCCGTTTTTGGAAGTATTGTCGCCCTGGGACTTATAAACCGGCATCAGAGGTTTCTGGAGCCGCTGAGGGCCGTGCTGATTTACTCCATGGAACCCATTTTCGCGGCTGTTTTCGGCTGGCTTTTGCTGAAGAGCGGTATGTCCGTACGGGAAATAATTGGAGCCGCGCTTATTCTGGGGGGAATTCTGGTTTCCGATATATGGGGAATAATGAGAAATTACAGGAAGAGGAAAGCCGGACTCTAAGGAGTAATTGGCCGTATTCTTTGTGCCGATAGTCGAAATGATGAATTCCAGTCCTTTTCCAAAACGGCTTCCGAAGCATCCGGCGTTCCTGCGTCTGTCCGAAACAGACCGCCGGCTTCTTCTGCGCAGCGCTGAAATATGGAGTTGTCCGGCGGGAAGTGTAGTGTTTCATCCCGGAGATTCCGGAGAAGATTTGATACTTCTTCTGGAAGGGCAGTTTGAAGAGGCGGAAAATTCGGGAGAAGGGCGCCGGTGGCTGGCCGGAGATATGTGGGGTGAAGAGCGTCTGTTACAGCCCTTCCCTGTGGAACGGGCTCTTAAAGCTCTGCAGCCCAGTATCTGGCTGCGCTGGCCCCGCAGTGTTTTGCTGTCCATGGCCGCCTCTTCCCGTTCTCTGGAAAAGTCGTTAGCCCCGGTGCGGGATGAAAAGGGACAAGTTGTTTCAGGTCTTCTGGAAGGCCTGCCTTCGGCGGGGGGAGCTTCGGGGGGCGTTTCAGCTTCCGGCCGGAGGAAACGTTCAGGCCGGATACGGCATCTGCACAGTTCCCTGCGGCAGGCATGGACGGGCGTTGTTTTATCGGCTGCCGCCTCAGCAGTGCTTTATTTTGTTAATGCCGCAGCAGAGGGGGAGGGCGCGGCGGCGTTTCTGCCTCTGCTCCCCGCGGCTTTGTTCTGCGGCTGGTTTCTGGTGTTTCTTGTGCAGAGAATTCTGACGGAATACATTATTGAACCGGATGCCGTCAGACTGCGGAGTTTTACATGGTCCCGGTTCGCTGTGGAAAGCCGCCGGGTTCCTTCCGACCGCATTCAGGGGGTGGCAGTAGAACGCAACGGTATAATACGCCGGTTATTGAATTACGGCACAGTCAGAGTAAAAACAGCCGCTTTGGACGGCGAACTGGTACTGAAGGATGTGGATGCGCCGGAAAAGCTGGCCGCGGAAATCCGTTCTCTCAGCCAGGCGGCTTCACGGCGCAGCGCGGGAAGGGATCAGGAGGCCATACGGCGCTCCCTGGAGCGTTCGGGGGCGGTTTCGGGCGGCCCGCGGCTTTTGCGTCCGGCAGAGCCTCTGCACTCTGCGGATTCACGCGGTAAGAAGAATGTTCTGCGTTTCCGCAAGAGCGGGGCCATTCTGTTTGGACGCCTGCTTCTTCCCCTTTTGTGCACGCTTCTTCCTCTGGCGGCGGCCTGCTGGCTGAGGGGCTGGTTTCAGAACTGGATGCTGCTGATTTTATTGGTTCCCCTGTTTTGGATATGGTACCGTTTTGAAGACTGGCGGAATGACAGTTTCCGTGTGGAAGGCGCCTACGCGGTGGATGTTTACCGTAAACCTCTGGGGCTGAAGGAGTCGCGCCGGCAGGTTGATCTGCTTTCTGTTCAGAACATCCGCACGGAGCAGAAGGGCGTGCTGTCGTTTCTGTTCCGTTTCGGCGATGTTATTCTGGTAACGGCTGGAGGAGCCTCTGATGCGGTTTTTGCCAGTGTGGCGCGTCCCTGGCAGGTGCAGGAGGCCCTTTTCCGGGCCCGTGAGGAAGCGTTAAGCCGCCGGGAAGAAAGCCGAAGACAGGAGCGGCAGGACGAACTGGTCCGCTTTGCCGCTGCTTTGGGACAGCTGAAAAAAGAAGACTGATTCTCTCTCAGAACGGGCCTCTTTTCTGCCGATCATCGAAGTAATGAACACTATTCGACGATACAGTTTTGTTTGCTTAACGGTTTTTCTGATTGCCGGCATGGTATCGGCTTCTGAAGCCTGGTACCGGCAAATGGATATAGATGCCGGGGAACAGCTTTCCGGACGGCATCCGATCGGCAGCTCACAGTCATCGGATATGAATGCCTACCGCTTTGTCTATGATGAAGCCGGGCGGCTGGTGGAAGTGGAATACAGTGTTTCAGGAAAGGCGCTGGCTGATCCGTTTTACGGAGTTCCTCGGATAGAAATAAGTTATGAAGACGGCTATGTGCTGCGGCGTTTTACCGATTCCCGCGGCCTGCCTGTTTCGAATGAAAACGGTGTATGGGCGCAGAGGGTGCGCCTGGATGCCGCGGGACAGGCAACAGGTGTTTTTAATTACGATAATTACGGAAATATTCTGGCTGACAGAAGCGGTGTAGCCCTGCGTCTCTGGGAAAATGATAAAAACGGCAGAAAAAAACTTGAGCGTTTTTTTGACGAAGCCGGCCGGCGCATTAGCGATTCCCGCGGTGTGGCCGAGGTGCGTTATGAATGGAGCAGCGGGGGATGGATGACCGGTCTGCGCTATTTTGATATGGCAGGTAACCCGGTAAGCGCAGCCGGAGAAGGAGTGCACAGTTACGCCTGGAGCTGCACTTCCGAAGGCGACAGGATAACAGAGCAGCGGATGAATACGGAGGGAGAACCGGTCAATGCCGCCGATGGTTCAGCCGCTGTGGAATGGGTGCGGGATGAGAGCGGACTGGTTCTTGAAGAACGCAGACTGAACTCGGAAGGAAAGCTCAGTCCCGACGCGGAAGGCGTTGCCCTCTACCGGCGTACTTACGATGAAGCCGGAAATCTGAGCGGACAAAATCATTTTGATCCCGGCCGGCAGCCGGTTGCTGATATAGCCGGTGTGTATGCCTATAAATGGATTCATTACCCTCAGGGAAACGAGCTGGAGCAGCTGAACCTGGACGCGGAGGGCAACTTGATACAGGACGACTCGGGTATGGCTTCCTACCGCTGGGAATATGACGAGCGGGGACTTGTGGTTTCTTCCATTTCTTTTGGTACGGACGATCTTCCCAGGCAGGACCAGTGGGGCATTGCGCGTTACAAATATGTGTTTGATGAAAAACGGAATATGATTGAAGCGGCAGCTTATGCCGACTGGGAAAACCTGACCGCGGATACTACCGGTGTGGCTGTTTACCGCTGGACCTATAATGCGGCCGGTCAGAAAGTAATGGAAAGACATTTCAATTCAGCTGATGTGTTCTGTGAAGATAACGGAGGCATTGCCGAATTCCGCTGGACCTACAACGCTGAAGGTTTGAAAGAAGAGCAGCGTCAGTACGGGCTGTATGGACAGCTGCGCTCTGATCCGGAAGGAGTGGCTGTCTATGCCTGGAATTATGACGCTTACGGACGTGTTACCGAACGGCGGCATTACGGCACAGACGAGCGCCCGGTGAATGATGTTTCCGGCGCGGCTCTGGCACGCTGGAGCTATGGGCGGGACGGCCGTCCGCTGACCGTTGCCCGCTTTGATGTAAGGAATATTAACCGGTAAGGGCTGCCAGGGCCTTCATGTCTTCAATAAAGCGTTCAACCTGATAGCGCCCGGCCAGAAATTCAATAGGCTGATTTCCGGCATTAACCAGATAATACATTTTGTCGTAGGGCCAGAAGCGGACAACCATTTTTTCTACTCCCGGAGTGGAGTGTGTAACGGTTATACGGATTTCAGGCGCTTGTTTTTTGACCTGTTTTTCCGCCTGGCCTTCCCAGCGTATGCCAATGAACTTCTGGTAGAGGCTGGCAAAATCTTTCGGTTCTACCCTGGTATTGTTGATGGTGAACTGGTCGTCGTCAATATCATCCGGTTCACCGAATTCTTCCCGTTTGAGAACCCATGTCTGGTTTCCCTGTTCAACCTTTATACGGGACATTTTGGTAATGGAACCCAGAAAGACAAATTTATTCAGCAGCCGGAAGGGATCCACCGTAATAAGTCCCACATCCTTTTCATCCAGAAGAAAGACGGAATCTTCCCTGTCTCCCAGCATGGCATAGCGCCGGCCCCGGCCGTCGGATGCTCCGATAATCAGCGAAAGCACACCGGAGTCGGAATCGACCATATACAGTTTATCAGCTGTTTCGGGATCCAGACCCAGCTGCGGATCTTCAGGATTCAGATCGTCCAGGTATTCTCTGGCTTCCAGCGGAAGGGGATATTCTTCGTTGAGTATGGCGGCCAGTTCCGAGTTGTCCAGAGGATAGCGTCCCTGAAACGGGGCTACAATATCCAGAGTGGCCGGAAACATGGAGAAGGCGTGCGGCCGGCCGGCCGGTTCCGCCAGCATGCGGACATTGCCGTAGCGGTATGAGAAACCGGTAAGCTTCTGGGGCTGTACTGCCGGCAGGCTCATGTCCCGCAGGCTTTCCTTCTTTGTAAAAACGCTTTCAGCCGTCATGGAAGAAAGAAGCGCTATCTCCTGTGAGTCGGCTTTACGGGCAAAAAAGCCCGCGCCGCTGGGGCTTGGAATACCTATCTCTATAAGGGTTTCCCCGCCGTCTTTGTCTCTGAGGGTAACTGAGGCCCGGGGCGGACGCAGCCCGAAGTCTTTAAGATCTTTTTTTGCGGCGTTCGGCTCCACCTGAGTGAACGAACGCATACGGGCCAGTGAGCGGACCAGCTGATAAACAGAGGAATCTTTTACGCGGAAATGTTCGGGAACATCGTCTATCAGCCACTCTGTGCCGTTATTGCTGTAAAGCTGCAAGGTGTCTTGAGGGCCGCGTTCCAGTATGACAGAACGGAGATCTTCCACCGGCACATCGCTCAGAATAATGGTCTTGTCCTGTTTTTCGGGAATTGTCTCTGATTCCTTGCCGGTTTTTTTTACAGCAATCAGCGCTGCCGCTGCGGCGGCCAGGGCGATAAGAGCTATAAAAAGACTGCGGTTTTTCCGGGTCATCTGTGCCTCCTGCGGTAGAACACCATTACAGCGGCAATAATACAGGCCAGCGGAATAATAATAATGGTAAGGCCGGCATAGATAATGCTGTTAACATTGCCGATGTTCAGCGGCAGGCGGAAGGTACTCTTGGAGGGCACGTTTATAACGGTTTCCTCTCCCACGGCCCAGTTGACCAGGCCGATAAGCAGATCCGCGTTGGCCTTTATTTTGCCCAGGTAGCCCAGGCCTTCCAGCGTGGACGCGCTGCCCAGCACGGCAATGGCTGCTCCTTCGTAGGCATAGGTATCCATATTGCGCTGGCGGACCGTGGCGGCCACATCAATCGGGCCTTTTTCATCTCCGGGAATAACGGCAGGATTTCCCGAAGCTTCGGACTGCAGATCCATGCGGATGCGGGAATCTTCAGAGCTTTGCAGTACCGGACGGTATTCCAGATTCTGCCGGCTTACGGCTGTCGGCTGAAAACCCAGGGATGCCTGGAATACAGGGTTCAGTTTGCCTTCCTTGAGAGGTTTGAGTATTTCATGGTCTGTAAAATAGGGCGCGAATACAAAGGGGTTATCTCCAAACTCGGCAATAAGCCGGTTGGCCCGGGTTTCTATAACCAGCCCGGGGCGCACATCAATATTCCAGTTTTTCAGCAGATCAAAAAGCACCGGAAAAGATTCAGCGCTCAGATCCAGTGCTGCCAGCAGGGCGCCGCCGTTTTCCAGGTATTCGTTTATTTTATCGGCTTCAGCCTGACTGAGATCCGAACGCGGGCCTATGAGTGTCAGCAGCGCGGTGTCTTCGGGAATGTCGGAGAGAACAAGGGAAATATCTGAAAGTACATAGTTGGACTGCGCCAGAGGCGCGCCGTAACCCAGGGCGGCAAGCGGCTTTTCCCTGTGGCCGGATATTTCATAAATTTTCGGAGTACGTCCGGTAGTAACATAGGCAATGGCCGATGTAAGCTGCTGCTCCGCCTTGAATCCCATATTCTGCGGACGTCCCTGGGCACCGTAACTGATGTCGTACATATTCATGGCCGGAATAATGCGGAACTGATTTCCACTGCTGACAATAAACGATCCCCGCGATGTTTTTTCTTCGCCTTCGGTGTATTTGGCCAGCAGTCCGGGGTTTCTGTCCGGGTCTATTACGGAAACGGAAATACTGGGTGAGCGGCGTTCATACTCCCTGACAGCTTCCATTAAATCTTCCGGCTCATTGCCGGGCTCAAAAAGGGCAATTATTTCAACCGGTTTTTCCAGCTTTTCAATAAATTCCAGGGAATCGCCGGTCAGACTGTAGAGTTTCTTCGGCGTCAGATCCGCCTTAACATCCAGTTCTCCGGCCAGAATGTTAAGAATAATCAGTACCGCCAGGGCTGTAATGCTCATAAGGGCCGAGATACCGGCGTGGCGTGTACGGAAGTTGAAGTTCAGATATTTTTTCATAACGGAATTTTCTTTTGGTGATTTCTTGTTCATTGCTCTCTCCTAGCTCCAGCGCCGCTTTTCCAGACCCTGCACCGTAAGAAACAGGAAAAATCCGGAGAAACTCAAATAATAAACAACCGAATCGAGTCTTAAAATGCCCATAGCGAAAGAGCCGAAACGCCTTGTCAGCGATACCCAGACCAGACTCCGCCCTATGAGTCCGGAAAAAAGCCCTTTGTCGACAAACCACAGAACAAGCAGTACTACGGCAAAGATAATAAAAATAAGGGCCGTCAGAAACGGATTCCTTCCCGTTGAAAAAAGCCGGAAGAGGGCCAGAGCCATCAGAATGGCCACCCACACCAGGCCGGCGGTTTCGCTGGAGGGCATGTAGGGCTGAAGAAAATCAACAATAAAAGTAACAGTGAGAGCGCAGAATGTCAGAATGGCTGCTCCGACCGCACCTTCAGCGGCCTGTGATACAAAAACCCCAATGGCTATAAACGAGGCGCCGACAAGCAGAAAGCCGAAGTAGGTTCCGATGATCATGGACCAGTCGAGTTTTCCGTGAAAGCTCAGAAGCAGAGGGTAGATAAAAGTAACGGCTACCGTAATGAGAAACACGCAGAGAGCGGCAATATACTTACCCAGAACAATGCCCCAGAGATTAACAGGCGAGGTTAAAAGAAGCTGGTCGGTCTGAAAACGCTTTTCATCGGTAAAAATGCGCATTGTCAGCAGCGGCACAACCAGAAGAAACAGGAAGATAAGTCCCCCCAGAAAACCCGAATACTGTGAATTCTGCGGGAAGACCAGCTGTAGTGAAAAAAGCAGACCGGAAATCAGCAGAAATACGGCCAGGAAAATCCAGCCGGCAGGCGTTAGAAAATATGTTTTGAGTTCTTTGCGTAAAAGGGCGAACATCAGGCGTTTTCCTCCTGTGTGGTGAGGTTAAGAAAAATGTCTTCCAGACTTAAATCCAGCGGGCGCATCTGCATTATGGGCAGATCGGTTTTGACCAGAGCCCGGAATACCGATTCACGGATATCCGCGCTGCCTTCTGCTTCCAGAACAGCTTCGGCCAGTCCTTCAGAAGCGCTTTGGGTAACTTTCAGTTCCTTCAAATTGGAAACGGAACCCAGAGACGATTTAACTTTGTCCGGACTGCCTTTAACCAGCAGCTGGAGCCGCGCGGCGCCGGAAAGTCTGCGCGACAGGTTGTCCGGTGTATCGGAAGCGGCAATGCGCCCCTGGCTGATAATAAGAATACGGCCGCAGGTGGCGCTGATCTCCGGCAGAATGTGAGATGAAAGAACCACCGTGTGCTCTTTACCCAGTTCCCGGATAAGTTCCCGTATTTCAATAATCTGTTTGGGGTCCAGACCAACGGTAGGCTCGTCCAGTATCAGCAGCGGAGGATTCCCCACCAGCGCCTGGGCCAGTCCCACCCGCTGTTTGTACCCCTTGGAGAGGTTGCGGATCAGCCTGGAGTGAACATCGTCTATCTTTACCAGCTCTTTGATGGTCTGCAGATGGGCTCTGCGTTCGTTCTTCGGTGTTTTCTTGAACGCCGCTACAAAATTAAGATATTCATCAACAGTCAGTTCCTGGTAGAGAGGGGGCTGTTCCGGCAGGTAGCCTATCAGTTTCTTTGTTTCTTCCGGAGCTTCAATAATGTCCGTACCATCAATGAGTATGCGTCCGGAACTGGGCGCCAGATAACCGGTTATCATGTTCATTGTGGTTGTTTTCCCGGCACCGTTAGGGCCCAGAAAGCCGATAATTTCCCCTTTCCGTATATGGAAGCTGATGTTATCCACTGCGGTAACAGGGCCGTAATGCCTGGAAAGGTCTTCAGCGCGTATCATGGCATTCCTCATATTATTCTGGAATGATTGTTTCACTGCCGCCTGGAGCGGCAGCGAAAATCCCGCACAGTATATTACGTGTCTGAACAAGAGGCAATGAACCTTACCGAATAGTCATGGTTGGGAAGGGGGTATTGCCGGCCCGGTAAAATGCATTTACTCTAAGGTAAGCAAGTTAACACAGGTTTTATGGTATATGCAGAATCATCCATGGAAAAACAAAGTTGCAGTTATTACGGGGGCCGGCAGCGGGATAGGAAGAGCAATCAGCCGGCAGCTTGCCCGGCGCGGGTGCCATATTTCTCTGGTTGATGTTGATCAGACCGGTCTTGATGAAACAAAAACGAAGCTGCAATCCTGTCAAGGTAAATTTACTACCCACCGGATTGATGTTTCTGACAAGGCCCAAATGCAGTTATTACCCGATATGGTGATTGCAGAGCATGGCCAGGTTGACATGATCTTCAATAATGCGGGAATAACAATAGAAAAGCCGTTTAACTCACATTCAATTGAAGAATGGGAATTAATGATTGGCATCAATATCTGGGGAGTTATCTATGGCTGCAAGTACTTTTTACCCTACCTGAAACAACGTCCGGAAGCCTTTATAATTAACACATCAAGCCTGGCCGGATTTCTGGGCATTCCCACGCAATCCAGCTATTGCTTAACCAAAGCGGCCGTCAAGGTGCTGAG
>PDRU01000069.1 GCA_002748225.1 Spirochaetales bacterium
CCCCTCTCCCTCCCCTCATAGTGGAAAGCGGAAATACCCAGATCCATCAGCACCGCGTTCGGAGCAGGGCCGTCCCACAGCTCCAGAATCTCATCGGTCCAGCCGACACGGGCTTCAAAACGCTCCGGCCATTCTGAAAGGCGTTCAGAGGCCCTTTCAGCCATAACCGCATCCGCGTCAATTCCAACAACACGGCACTGAGGCAGTTCTTTAAGAAAACGCATACTGTGACCGCCCTCACCCAGAGTGCCGTCAATAATAAGGGAACTGCCGGAACAGGCAGGAGAGAGATACTCCATAACCTCATTGGCCATAACAGACTGGTGAACAGGGATCATGAGGCTGCCTCCGGACCGCCGAGGCCCTCCCAGGTATCCTTTACCCCGGCAGCCCGCTCCTCTTCGAAGCGCTCGTAGACAGCCTCATCCCATATTTCCAGCCGTTCCCCCATTCCCAGAAGATAACAGTCCCGGGAAATATCCATGGATTTCATGAGCGAAGCGGAAAGTTTAACCCTGCCCGCCTTATCAACAGCAACTTCTTCTGCCGGAGCAATAAATCTGCGCAGAACGTCCTGTGTGTTCAGGGCAAAGACCGATGAACCGGCCACCAGACGGGCCGACACCTTTTTCCATTCTTCCGGGAGATAGAGCCAGAGGCATTTTTCAGCCCCTTTGGTCAGAATAAGTGTATCTCCGGGGACACTGCTCCGAATCTTTGCAGGCAAAGACATTCGGCCCTTATCATCAATAGTGATGTTAAACTGTCCCCAAATTCCTAATAATTCCACAAGTTTCTACTTTCTCCCACTTTTTCCCACTAAATCCCATCTTATCCCCCTAAATTTACAACGTCAATCACAGGGAGACAGAAAACCGGAATTCCGTTATCAAGGCGACGGAAAATAACTTAACAAATGACGGCAGGAACGAAAAAAGCCGGCCATAAGGCGGCCGGCTGTCTCAAAAAAACTGGAAGAATAAAAGATTATTTTTTGTTTTTAAATGAGCGGTAATCTATATCTTTGAACAGATTGTTTCTCTTTTCAATTTTGGTCAGCCACTCTGTTTTAATGCTGTTATGAACCAGACTTTCGTAGATTCTGTTAAAATTGGCAATGTGGCTTTTGACCCGCTGCTCGGCATAAGGAACGGTTGTACCTGTTTTTATAATAAAGGGCCAGTCAGATGCCTGGGCAAGCAGCAGCTCCCGGGCCGCCTGATTGAGCGTCCGCAGCTTTAATCCTTCAGCATGGGGAAACAGCTCCACCAGTTCCGACATGCGCTTTACAATTTTGTGGGTATGACGGTAAATCCAGTCATTGGAGCCGTCCAGCCAGACCTGGCCGTAACCCTTGTCGCCCCAGCTGGAAAACGCGGGACGGGTAACCTGAAGATTCGGCTGGGTTTTGAGATAATCAGAAGGAGTCATTTGAACAAGAGAATGCTCCATTGACTGAAATTCCCGGAAGAACGCATCAAGGAAAATGGGGCCTTCAAACCACCAGTGGCCAAAGAGTTCCGCGTCAAAAGGAGCTGTAACCAGCGGCGGTTTATCCATAAACTGCGACGCGGTTTCACACTGGCGTATACGGTTTTCCAGAAAAGCCCTGGCATCCAGGCACGCGCGTTCCCTTGCAAGATCCGGTTCGTAGAGAACCTTCTGCTCGGTGTCGCCGGTAATGGCGTGATACTTGAAACCTGTATTGACTCTGTGCCCCGCGTCCACAGCGTAGGGGCCGATATACTCTTCGGGAAGATCAAAACCTATATCCCGGTAAAAATCTCTGTAGACAGGATGACCGGGGAAACCGTCCTCCGAGGACCAGACAGCGTTGGAGGCCGCCCGGTCACGCGGGAAAACCGCCACGCCGTTCGGCGTCATTATCGGCGCGTACATGCCGTAACGGGGAGGCTGATCGGCATGCAGTATTCCATGAGCGGAAGAAAATGTGTATTTAATGCCGTAAGGCTTCAGATAATCTTCCATGCCCGGAAAATAACCGCACTCAGGCAGCCAGAACCCGGAAGGCATGGCCTTAAAAAGACGATCATGGTTTTCCAGGGCAATCAGCACCTGATTCCGGATCATCTGGGGAACCTGCTGATAGAGGGGAAGAAAGGCATGCGTGGCAGCTGTGGTAATAAGCTCCAGGTTTCCCTGCTTCTGAAAGTGACGCAGACCATCGAGAATATCACTGTTACCGGCCCGGTTAAGGTCTTCGAGATTCTGCCGGTGCAGCTCCTCATACATACGGGCCAGTTTCAGTTCGGAGGGCTGATCGGAGAGCCGCTGAACTTCCTTGTCCGCCAGCTCCAGCAGGCGGTGCAGATGGGCGGCATAGCGTTCCTGGAGCAGCTCATCTTCCAGCATGCAGGCCAGTGTGGGAGAAAGGGAAAGCGTCAGACGAAAGGGAACATTATCGCGTTCCAGCCCCCGGAAAACTCTCAGCAGAGGCTGATATGTTTCGGAAAGGGCTTCAAAAAACCACTGTTCCTCCAGAAACTGCGGATATTCAGGATGCCGTACATAGGGAAGATGCGCGTGAAGGACAAGCGAGAAACTACCGGCCATTGTTCTCTCCTTCATTCCCGATAATACGCTGGGGCGACAAGGATTCAGGAAAATGGGTTCCGGGAAACTGACCGACATCCGAGGACATGCCGGAAAGCGCTATCAGCCGTTCCATATCTTCATTGCCAGTTCCGGCAGGTCCGCTGACGGCGGAATCGCGTGAACTGTGAATAATATTGGAACGCACCAGCATTTTTTTATCTTCTCCAAGCCGGGCATACAGTTCAGCTCCGTAATAGCTGTCCTGTCCGGGCAGATTGATATAACGGCTCATGTCGCTGAACTGAATGGGAATGTCAAACCAGTCTTCAGAGGACTTCTTATCCCAGCTGTTTTCAGAAAATTCAATAATCCGCAGGAATAAACCGGAATAACCGGAATGCTCAAGCAATTTAGCCAGAATACGGTCTTCCAGATCCCAGTAGCAGAACACCCAGGACGGATCGCGCAGAATCAGTACCAGACAGCTCTCTTTGTAACGCCGGAGCAGCTCCGTGTCGCTTTCAAAGTCAAGAAAAAATTCTTCGTCCTGGCTGACGGCAAACTTGGTAGCCGCCAGACGTATGGTAAGATTGTAATTCCCTTCCCTGTCGGCCCGCTCGTCTTCCAGCGCGTCAAAAACAAGAGAAACCAGAGCTTCCTTGTCCATATCCGGGGACACACCTATATTTTCCTGTTGAGCAATCTTGAACAATTCGTCAGAAGTGAAGGTACGCAGCCTGTCTTTTGTCATGAATTCTCCGAATAGCACCCGGGATCAGGATTGACGGGTTGATGGCATCCTAGGAATATTAGGGAATGATTGTCAATAGGTGCGAAAACAGGCAAATGGAGGGATTCAGCTGATACCATGAAAAAATACGTTATTCTCCATGGCCATTTCTATCAGCCGCCGCGGGAGGATCCGTGGACTGAACGCATTGAATATCAGGAATCGGCCAGCCCTTTCTGCAACTGGAACAAACGGATTGCTTCGGAGTGCTATGCCGCGTCCGGCTGGAGCCGGGTTCTTGACGGTGACGGTTTTATTACTTCCATTGTTAATAACTACCAGATTCTTTCCTGGAATTTCGGTCCCACCCTTCTCTCCTGGATGCAGAAAGAAGCACCCAACCTTTACCGGCGCATTCAGGAAGCTGACAGAGAAAGCCGGGAACGTCTGGGCTTCGGTAATGCCATGGCTCAGTCTTTTAACCATACCATTCTGCCTCTGGATACTCCCCAGGACGCGCGGATACAGATTGAATGGGGATTAATTGATTTTGAATCCCGGTTTAACAGAAAAGCGGACGGCATGTGGATGCCCGAATGCGCCATCAACTACGATGTTGTTGATATTCTGATTGAAAAAGGCTTGAAATTCGTTGTCCTTTCCCCCTGGCAGGCCGATGCCGTCCGGAAAAAAGGCGGCAGCTGGGAGAAGCTGGAAAACCGCCCGGCACCTTCCGACCGCCCATTTATTATTAAACGCCCTCAGGGAACAATTGCCGCGTTCTTTTATGAGCCCAATCTGGCTTCAGCTATTTCCTTTGGTCATCTGCTGCGCTCCCGGGAAGGTTTTGAAGCCGCTTTAAGAGAGGCACTGAATAACTCGGAATACCCCATGGTTAACATTGCCACTGACGGCGAAATATACGGGCATCATGAACCTTACGGAGATATGTGTCTGGCGGCTCTTAAAACATACCTTGAAGATGATTCCGACCTGGTTTTTACCAATTACGCATCCTATCTGGCCGAAAATCCGCCCGCTGATGAAG
This sequence comes from Spirochaetales bacterium, assembly GCA_002748225.1. GTDB lineage: Bacteria > Spirochaetota > Spirochaetia > DSM-2461 > DSM-2461 > UBA2779. Next base: position 4,335 of record PDRU01000069.1, read on the forward strand.
TAAAACTCCGCCTGGGCGATGACGGTCTGGGCTCTTCGTGGAGCTGCGCGCACGGCGTTGGACGCTGGATGCGCGACTGCGGATGTTCCACAGGCGCCCGGGAGGGCTGGAATCAGGCATGGAGGAAACCACTGCGTCAGGCGTTTGACAATCTGAAAGCCAAAGCCGATCCCCTGTGGAAGCAGATTGTTGAAGAATTAACAGAACAGGACGCCCTGGCTGTTCTTACAAGTTATGGAAGGGTTCTCAGCGGCGCGGAAACGCCGGAAGATTTTGCCCGCAGTGTGCTGAAAGACAAGGCTTCTGACGGTTCATCTGCCGTCCGTCTGCTCTGTGCTCTGGAAGGCGCCAAATTTCTTCAGTTCATGTTCACATCCTGCGGATGGTTCTTCGCAGAACTTTCAGGTCTGGAACCGGTTCAGAACATGCGTTACGCTTACCGGGCAACAGAACTGCTGGATCCTGAGCCGGATCAGCACTCCGGACTTCTTCAAACACTGCTCAAAGATCTTAAAAAGGCTCTCAGCAATATTCCGGAAACGGGAAACGGAGCTGATATACTGAAAAAATGGGTTATTCCCTCCATTTCACCGGAAACCGTTACTGCGGCTGAATGCTTTTGGAGGCACATCTACAACCTGCCGGGAAACGGAACAGTCAGCCGCCGCATTACATCCATTGAGGAAGAAAACATTACTGTTGAAGGAGAGGTTTTCTTTCTGCACCGCTCGACAAACCGGAAACATCAGTGTCCCTACAGGGCTGTTATAGACAGCCAGCTGTTCTGTCCGGAAGTGGAAATATTATGCGGCGGGAAATGGGAAAAAATTTCAGCCGGCGCCATGCCCATGGAACTTCAGCTGGAAATAAGAAAAGCCATTCTTCAACAGACTGAAGAAAAACTGATGCAAAGCATTGGTAATTACGCTGTGCAGCGTCTTAAAGGCCTGAGCATGGTAAGGGAGATGGATGTTCCTCTGGGTTCATCAGGTAAACAGTCGCTGGAACTGTCGCTTTATTACGGCACCCTGCTTCAGCTGACAGAATTAAAAAATCTGCCGCCCGGGCAATGGCCTGAAGTTCTGAAAATTCTTGATGAGATTCTTTCTTACAGACCCCTGTTAGCGGATAATGACAACGCGGTTTTTGTTGAAGATAATGCCGGAAAAATGATTTCCGGTATTGCCGAAGAGCTCCAGCATAAATGCAGCAGGGAGGTTCTGGAACAGCTGGTGCGGTTTATTACAATTCTCCACAGGCACGGCTATAAACCGATCCGGCCCTTTATACAGAATATGATCTACAGTCTGCTGGAAAAACGTTTTTGGTCTGAAAAAGAGGAAGCCATCCATCAGGAAGGCATTTCCGACGCCGACCTTCTGGAACTGGCTCTTATGATGAATATCAATCCTCAGCAGTTTTGCGGGCAGCCATAAGGATAACGTCACCGAAGTTCCATTTTTTTGCCAGAACATCTACCAGTTTTTTAATAAAGGCAGGGGCCGATCCGGCGGCCAGCCCTCCCCAGCTGCACATCTTTTCTATGGTAAAGCCTTGCTGAACCAGCAGACGGCCGAGCGTCTTGCGGCTGAAAAGTGTAACATGGTCTTCAATAAGCGAACGCCACTTTTCTCCAAAAAGACGCGCCTGAAAACCGTCAATGGCCGGAGTTACACAGATAAAAATTCCGCCGGGCTTCAGCACCCGGAACACTTCGGCCGTAAAACCGGCAGGATCAAAAACATGTTCTATCAGATGAGAGGCATGAACCACAGAGAATTCCCTGGCGGGGAATGCCGCATCCTCAAGCGAAACAGGCCGGATATTAACACCGTGGCGGCGGTTTCCGTATTCAGCTGAAGCCTGACAAAGCTCCGCGCCCGCGGTTTCCCAGCCCTTTTCCTTAAAAAAAGCCAGAAGCCTTCCCGTAGCACAGCCTATATCCAGAATGGAGAGGGGACGGGGCAGCGACGGTACAATATGTTTGAAAAAATCCGCGTCATTCAGGCCCTGAAGCATCAAATTCAGAAACGCATCTTCATTGGCAATTTCGTACTGAAAATATTCTTCATCGTAACGGGCCGCCAGATCCCCGGAAAGAGGACGGGGATTCTGCAGCACCAGAGAACAGCTCCGGCAGGAGACAAAACGGGAAGAACCCACAGTCCACCTGGGGCGGAACTCCAGACCGCCGCAAACCGGACAGGGAATAATACGCGAAGATTCTCCGGGAGCCGGAGTTCTGGAAAATGTTTTCACTGGACATTCCTTACAACAAGGTTCCATACCCGGGAAAGAACCTTTCCTTTTTCATCCTTCAGACGAAGTTCCAGTATTCCCCGACCTTCATTAAAGGCAATATCATTAAAAACAAAATACCCCTGCCGGCTGTACACTGCCTCGTAATTCAAAGGACCGGGAGCATTCAGCACTATTACGCCATCCTGCTCTTCAAGAGAATCCAGCTTGACAAAGCCCACACGCGTTCCAAGCCAGTAGAGAGAAATTTCCACAGGCACGGTATTACTGATACCGGTATAAACCGCATCTACCGTCAAAGACCAGCGTCCCGGAAGAATCTGCATTCTGTCTGTAACAGGCAGTACTTCCGAACCGCGGGAAAGCTCTATGGAGCCCAGACGGGGACGGCCTTCAATAACACGGGCGGGAAGCAGGCCCAGAGGGTCCACAATACGGCCCTGCCGGAAATCAGTTACAATAAAGCTCCAGCCCGAAATGCCGGAGTATCCCAGCCAGTCGCCCTCTGAAACTTTATCCTTCAGATCCGGACGTACATCCACACCTTCATAAGTTGAACGGAAACCATCCTCATGTTCAAGAACAACCAGTCCCTTACCGGGAAGGCTGGCTGAATTGTATTCGGAAGAACTCCATATCAGTTCGCCGTCGCCCCATGCCTGAACCCTTTCTTCAGAAGTTTCAAAATGCAGCCCTCTGCTGAATGCTCCTTGACGGGCAGCGGCAAAAGAGGAAACAAGGGCCTGCTGACTGTCCGGCCACTGACGGGCAAAAGAAGCACACGGCAGTGCTCCAAGAACAGCAAAAAAACAAAATAATGCAGAGAAGGAAGCGCGGGAAAATATATTTTTGTTATTCATCAGTGTTTCTCCAGAGCAATAACGCTGAAATAACGGTCACCGGCCAGGATAAGATAATTCTTATGGAAAAGGACATCTCTAGTATCAGGAAGCACACGGGAATTGCAGAAGGTAAGGTCGCGGGGAGTCAGAATGCGGAGACTCAGATCCTCAGCGTCTCCTCCCAGCAGAGCCAGATAACCCGATTCAGAAGAGAAGTCCCACTGGGCGGCGGCCGTACCGGCTACAGTAAGATGCTGAAGGCTGTAACCATCCCGTTCCACCGCGGCCGTACCCTCCGCAGCTTCGTAGAGTATACGGTTCCCCCCGGAGACAAAACCAACCGGAACACTCCGCCGGAAATCTGTGCCGGTTTCATGGTGGGAAACAGGCCGGAATCCGTTCTTTTTTTCTTCCAGCAGGATAAAACGCTGAGGATCAAGACCGCTGATCAAGGCAATGGCTGCGGCATCGTCGCTCAAAGCCGCTCCGTAAACAGCTTCAACCCGGCTGCCTCCGGGCCTGTAGGTCATTTCAACTTTTCCATCCGGACTTATCAGCTCCGCGTGCCCGTCCAGAAAGCCCAGCAGAGTTCTTCCGGCGGCCGAATCAAGACTGGTTAAAGGACTCAGACTGTCTCTGTGCCATATTCCGGCTCCGTTTTCGGGACTGCACATTTCAATTCGTCCGGAGCTGTTGTCCAGCAGGTACAGATGCCCGTCCCGTACAACCGGCATTGCTGTGCTTTTAATCCGGAAGCGCAAGCGCCCCTGAACATCAAAAACACTCACGGAATCCGGCTCCGGTACAGCCATCCAGTCTCTTTCCGCAGACAGGCCCGGAGCCTGCCTGCTGCTGACAAGATGGAAATTTTCATCGAAATACGCGGCCCTGTTTCTGACGTGAACAGGAATAAGCGCCTCTCCGCCTGACATTTCAACCGTGCTTCCAGCTGCCAGATCTGTAAAAGAAACCGGTTTTAACACAGGTTCCTGACCGGTATGTCTCGGAAAAAGAAAGTAATAAACAGTCATCAGAACTATGCCGATGAAAGTGATACCCCGTTGTTTCATATTCAACACTATACGCCGGGGGAGGGAACGGGTCAAATCGCTGTACCGGCATATTGAAAAACAAGCAGGAGGAAGGTTATGAAAGCCGAAGAATTAATGGATAAAGCCCGGGAAGCTGCTCTGAAAGCCTATGCTCCATACTCCCGTTTCCGGGTAGGCGCAGCACTGCTGCTGGATAACGGTTCTGTTATTACCGGAGTAAATGTAGAAAACCGCTCTTTTGGCTTATCGAACTGTGCCGAAAGAAGTGCCATTTTCACTGCAATTAGTGCAGGTTTCAAAAATTTTAAGGCTGTTGCGGTTGCCGGACCCGATGCCTGGGAGCCGCTCTCACCCTGCGGAGCCTGCCGGCAGGTACTCAGCGAATTCTGCCCTCCGGACACACCGGTGTACTACGATGATTCGAAGGGAGGATATATTGAATCCTCTGTGGGGGGGCTCTATCCGGCCAACGCGCTTTCGGATCTGTCGGAAAAAATTAAGTAAGGGCTATTTACTGCCGCTGTGTGTTTCCAGTTTCTGCATGCGTGAGGAATGCTCACTCTTCAGGTTATCCTGTTCCATTTTATCCTTCCACACATCTATTTTACGCTTCAG
>PDRU01000166.1 GCA_002748225.1 Spirochaetales bacterium
TTCAGGCCTATGTGGGTAACAATAATCTTCTTGAACTGCTTATCAGCAACAAGAGGTGCAACACCCGTCATTTCGCCTGTTTTCAAATTATGCACCCCTGTGTCGTTGGTCACAAGAGTCATATTCTTCTTCCCGCTGTTGTGTAATGCCTCAAGCAATCCGGGGGGCGAACCACAGGTAATAAAACCGCCAAGCATTACAACATCGCCGTCTTTAACATATTCAACGGCTTCTTTCGCACTGAGTATGGTTTTCTCAATCATGCTGCACTCCTTGTAATAAAATCCTTATATGACAGATTCCCGCCCGCCGGGGCAGGCGGGAATAAAATTATTTAGAAAACAAACAACATAAACAACGAAGTAACAATACCGGTAAACAGAAGAACAACTGTTGTATAACCCATAATGTCACGGATATCGAGTTTGGCAACTGCCAGCAGAGGCAGAGCCCAGAAAGGCTGAACCATGTTGGTCCACGCGTCACCCCAGGCAATAGCCATGGCTGTTGAAGAATAGGAAACACCAATGGCTTTAGCTGCGGGCATCATAATGGGGCCCTGAACGGCCCACTGACCGCCGCCGGAAGGAACAAAGAAGTTAACAATACCGGCAGAAAGGTATGTGAAGAACGGATAGGTTGTCTGGTTGGAAATGTTAACAAAGCCCTGAGAGAAAGTAGCCGCAAGGCCGGAGTTAATCATCATGCCCATAATACCGGCATAGAAGGGGAACTGAAGAACAATTCCGCCGCAGTTCTTAATGGCATCGCCAACCGCGTGTACATACCGGATAGGTGTCTTGTGAAGAATAATACCGAGAATAAGGAAAATAAAGTTAACAATGTTCAGTCCAAGATGACCGCCCTTAACAAAATAGCTGACAATGTAGATAACACCAATGGCTCCGATAATCATGGAAAGAACCCATGAGTTTTCAATTTTCTCCGCCGGAGTCATGTCCTTGCGGTCTTTTGTTACCTCTTCTTCTTCCTTAAAAAGAGCAGGATCCACTTCCAGAATTTCTTCCTTCTTTTTAGGAGTCATGAGCATGTTGATAACAGGAATGGTAACCAGGAAAATGGCTGTCAGCAGAAGGTTCTGCCATGAAAAAATTGTTTGGGAAGTGGGAACAACCGCGGCATCCGCAAATTTTTTCATAATGGGATCCGCGCCGGCAATCTTCAGAGGAATGGAGCCGGAGAAACCCGCGTGCCAGACAACAAAGCCCGAATAGGCACTGGCAACCAGAAGCGGATAATGAATGCCCTTAATGGTTTTTGCCAGTTCTTTGGCCAGAAGGGCGCTGATAATAAGACCAAAGCCCCAGTTCAGCCAGCAGCCAACAATCATGACAATTGTTACAAGAACAATGGCCTGAGCGGGAGTCTTGGCGGCAGAGGCCAGGCTCTTAAGAAAACCGTGGACCGGTTTGGAAGTAGCCAGAGCACTGCCGGTTACCAGAATCAGAACCATCTGCATGGAGAAGGCCAGGAATTTCCACATTCCGCCGCCCATGTAAGTGGTCATCTCCATGAAGGAAGCACCTTCAACCAGCATTCCGAGAATGAAAACGATGATAGCAAGAATAACTGCAAAGATAAATGCGTTTGGCAGCCACTTTCTTGCAACCTTTGAGAAGAATTTTCCCAGTGAACGAACCATAGTTCCTCCTGTAAAACTGCCGCACAGCGTGCGGATAAAAAGGATTGTTTGAAAACAAGGACTGGTGTTATCAAATTTCACCGTTCCTCTTATCATTTCATTGCTATGCATTAATTGTGCCAAGCAGCCTTTTAAGGAAACCTGCCCGCACGGAGCGCCCGGCCCGGCCAGAGGCGGCCCCGGCCAATTCGCGGCCCCGCTCTCCGCGGTGCCGCAGCGCCCAACCGCCGGCCCTCTCAATCCACCAGATCGTAGCGGCTCAGTTTGTACTGCAGATTCCGCAGCGAAATACCCAGCTTCTCGGCTGTCTGGGTACGGTTGCCTCCGTTCTCGGCAAGAGAACGAATAATAACCTTCTTTTCAAAATCATTCAGCAGCGATTTCAAGTCGCCGTTTATTTCCGGAACTTCGCCGCTTTCAAAGCGGATATCACTGCTTTCAATAACATCCGACTCGGAAAGAATATACACTCTTTCCAGAACATTCTTTAATTCCCTTACGTTTCCCGGCCAGGAATACTGTTTCAGCAGATTGTCCGCGTCGGCGGAAAGGGTTTTGGTTTTTCCGTATTTGGTCTTGAAATTCGACATAAAATACTCTGCCAGAACAAGCACGTCCTCACCGCGGTCTTTCAGCGGAGGAACCTGAACATGAACAACGTTCAGCCGGTAGTACAGATCCTTGCGGAAGCGGCCCCGGGACACCTCTTCCTGCATGTTCCTGTTCGACAAGGCAATAATTCTGGTGCTGACAGCTATCTGCCGGTTCCCGCCCACACGGTAAAAACTTTTTTCCTGAATGAAATTCAGAATTTTTGCCTGAAGCTCATAGGGCATTTCCGTAATTTCATCCAGAATAAGCGTTCCGTTCTCCGCCTGCTCTACACGTCCTTTTTTCAGCGCCCCGGCTCCGGTAAAAGCACCCTTCTCATGGCCGAAAAGCTCCGACTCAAAGAGGGAATCGGGAATGCTGGAACAATTGGTATAGACAAGCGGCGC
>PDRU01000070.1 GCA_002748225.1 Spirochaetales bacterium
GGCACTCGGCATCGCCGTCGGCGACTTCGTGGCATTAGATGCCAGAACCGTCTTGACAGAAAGCGGTTTTGTAAAGTCGCGCCACTTAGACGACAAGGCCTGCGTTGGCATTATGTTTGAGGTCATCGACCAAATGCTGTCGCAAAATATCACGCCGCAGTACACCACCCATTTTTACATTACGACTTACGAAGAAATCGGTCACGGCGCCACTGAGGGCACGCCGCCCAAGACCAGAGAATACCTCGCCATCGACATGGCAGTCGTCTCCGACATTAACGTTTCTGACGAATACAGCGTGACGATTTGCGCCAAAGACGGCTCCGGTCCCTACGATTTTAACTTGCGCAAAAAATTACAAAAAATCGCCATCGACAACGCTATCGACTACAAAATTGACGTCTACAATTATTATTCGTCAGACGCTTCGGCTGCGCTGCGCGGCGGCACTTCGATTGTGCACGGCTTAATCGGCCCCGGCATTCACACGTCGCACTCTTACGAGAGAACGCATTTAGACGGACTCGACCAAACGGTAGACTTAGTCGTCGCCTACTTGCAGAGCAAATAGTGAGGGCTGAGATGAAATCATCTCCAATCGCACTGCTTTTGGCGGTCGTCTTGGCGCTTTCGCAATTTGCCTACGCCCATCATTACGCACCGCCACTGGCGCCCGATTACCGCGCCGAAATGCAAAATTTTGTAATTGATATCAGCCAATACGCCAAAACTAAAAAGGCGGAGTTTTTAATCGTCCCGCAAAACGGCTTGGAACTACTCTCATCGGGTGAAGAAGCCAACCTGCCCTACATCGAGGCGATTGACGGCTTTGGTCAAGAACCCTATATGCGCGGTGACGGCGCCAGCGATGTGCCGCGCTCAATCGAAGAAATCGCTCAGATCAGAGCTGGCTTAAAGCACTTGACCGACTATTCCAAAAAGGTCTTGCTGACGGACTACAGCACCGACGAGGCATTTATAAGAGCAGAAATGCGCCAACCGACAGTGCCATCCGCCGCACACTTCTTTGGCGCGCTGGCGCTCGACGCCATACCCAAGGGCGTTCAAAGAGATTATATCGCCTTTAACGACGCGGCGGTTACAGCGCTTTCACGCGTTCAAAACTTTTTGTATTTGGTCAACCCGCAGCGCTATCCAGACATCGTCGACTTAGTCGATGATATCGCCGAAACGAATTACGACCTAATCATCGTCGACGCCTTTGACAACGATGGTAAACCGCTGAGCAAAACTATGGTCGAACGGTTGCAGCGCAAAAAATCTGGTGCCAAAAGGCTCATCATTGCCTATATGTCGATCGGCGAAGCCGAGGACTATCGCCATTACTATTCAGAATCGCCCGAAAAAGTCGACTGGCTGGATTGCGAAAACCCCAACTGGGAGGGCAATTACTACGTCAAATACTGGCGCAGTGCTTGGCAAAGAATTATTTTTGGCGACGCCAATAGCTATCTCGACAAAATTATCGCAATGGGTTTTGACGGCGTCTACTTGGACACCATTGACACTTATCTATATTATGAAGATGCCGAGAATTGACCTGGCACGATGATAGAAAGGGACTGTAAAGGCGAGATTTCTCCACTACAGTCGAAATGACACAAAGCGCATAAAAGCGATATCCCTCGAAAAACGCTAAGTATAAATAGTGAATATTTTGTAACTATGTAGGAGAAAGAGGTGAATATATGGTACAAAAAGTGGTCTGCAAGATTGAAGACAAGTATCAAATCGTCGCGAGCGACGAAAAGAACCATCAAATTGTGATGGACATCAAGAAAAAATTTGGCGGCGAGGAGTCCGGTTTTATGCCGATGCCGGTCATGTTAGCAGCACTCGGCGGCTGTTTATCGGTCGACGTTAAACTGATACTGGAAAAGATGCGCTGCCCGGTCGAAAGCGTCGTGGCGAACATCAACGGAAACCTCGACGAAACGGTTAAACCGCACGCCTATGGCAGCGTCGACGTCGAAGTAATCGTACGCGGCGACATCGAGCAATCTAAACTGGAACAAGCCTTGAAGCTGGCAGAAGAAAAATACTGCAACGTCAGCATTATGTTCAAAAAAATCTTCCCGATCAACACCAGCATCAAACGAGAAGAATAATCAATATCAATAAGCGACGCAAAAGCTAATCTAAAGCGTCGCTTTATTATTTAAATAATTCTGACTTTTGAGATTTCTTTTCAAAACCATACAAATTTATTTTTATTTGTGCTACAATATTGTTATAACCCCGTTCATCCATATTTAAGAAAGGAGAATTCATTTGAAATCGTATTACGTCAAACGGATCGTTTCCACGCTAGTTACGATTATTCTGATTGCAACCCTGACATTTGTCATGATGCACGCAGTGCCGGGTGGACCATTCGTCCGCGAAAAGCCCGTTCCAGAAGAGATTTTGCGCGCCTTAAACGAAAAATATCATCTCGACGACCCGCTCATCGTGCAGTATTTTGACTATATGAAAGGGTTGTTTACGTTTAATCTGGGACCATCGTTTTCTAAAGTCGGCACAACTGTTAACGAACTCATAATATCCGGTTTTCCAAATTCGGCAAAAATTGGTGGTCTCGCCTCTATTTTAATCATTATTCTGGGGATTCCGCTGGGGGTCATCTCGGCGCTTAAACAGAATAAGCCAATTGACTACTTTGTCATGTTTATGGCGACGCTGGGCGTTACCATACCGAGCTTTGTCATCGCCTCGCTCATCATTTACTTCTTTGCCGGCAAGCTGGGCTGGATTCCCAGTTTTGGACTCAGCACGCCCGCCAGTTACATCGGTCCGGTATTGGCGCTTGCTGGTTATTCGCTGTCGTTCGTCACGCGCCTGACGCGCTCTAGTATGCTAGAAGTGCTCAGACAGGACTACATTAGAACGGCGCGCGCCAACGGCATTAGCGAATTTTCCGTCATTATGAAACACGCCGTGCGCAATGCGCTCATTCCGGTCGTCACCTATATTGGTCCAATGATCGCCGCCATTTTAACCGGCTCTTTCGTCATCGAAAAAATATTCTCGATACCGGGCATTGGTAGAATGTTCGTCGAAAGCGTTCAAAACCGCGACTACACGGCAATTATGGGCATTACGGTATTTTACGCCGTCTTCTATTTGATCATGATCTTCTTAGTTGACGTCGCCTACGTTTTAATCGACCCGCGCATTAAATTTAAGGAGGGCAAATAATGGATGATAATAAATTTGTCTTTATCGAACAAACCGGCGATGAAAACGAAACGGTTAGACCGAGTTTAAACTATTGGCAAGACGCCTGGCGCCGACTTAAAAAGAATAAGTCTTCCATGGCGGGTATCATCGTCGTCATTTTCATTATCTTGTTTGGCGTAGTAGGTCCCTATTTTACACCCTATACCTATTCCGACCAAATGAACAAGTTTAAAAACTTGCCGCCGCGCTTAGCGCTCTACACGGTGGGCGAACACAACTTCTACGTTTCAAAAGACTACAACATGTTTTTGGTAGAAGACGACGGCATGCTCATCGACAGACTAAAGCTCAATCCGCTAAAGCGCGACACCAGAAAAAAAATATATATCTACAATATGGATAAAGAAGAAGTTAAACTCGACTTTTCCTATAATTTATTGCCCGACAAACAGGGCTACGACTACGATTTTACCATTGAATACAACGGCGAAGTCGTCAAGTACCCGACTATGACCAAGTGGAATAAGAAATTTATATTCGGCACCGACGACCTCGGTCGCGACCTGCTGACGCGCGTCATGTACGGCGCTCGCATATCCCTACTGGTCGCCTTTATCGCAACCATGGTCAATCTTTTTATCGGCGTCGTCTACGGCAGTATCGCCGGCTTTGAGGGCGGCGCGGTCGACAACGTGATGATGCGGATTGTCGACATTATTAACTCCGTACCGTTGGTGCTGTACGTCATTCTCTTGATGGTCGTCTTTAGGGGCGGCGGTCTGCTCAACATTGTCATCGCACTGTCCAGCGTCTACTGGGTATCGATGGCGCGCCTCGTCAGGGGGCAAATGCTATCCTTAAAAGAGCAGGAATTCGTACTGGCAGCACGCGTTATGGGCGTGTCGAAAAGACGGATTATCTTTAGACACTTGATCCCCAACGCAATGGGTCCGATTATCGTATCGATGACGATGATGATTCCGACGGCAGTATTTACCGAGGCGTTTCTCAGCTTTATCGGTCTGGGCGTCTCGGCGCCACAGGCGTCCTGGGGAACGCTCGCCAATAACGCCCTGTCTGGACTGACCACGTATCCGTACCAAATGTTTTTCCCAGCGCTATCGATTGCACTCACCATGCTCGCCTTTAACTTTATCGGCGACGGCTTAAGAGACGCACTCGACCCAAGACTTAGAAAGGGATAGTAAAATGATTGATAATAAAGATTATATTTTAGAAGTTAAAAACTTAAAGACATCATTTTATACGCACATCGGCGAGGTTCAAGCGGTACGCGGTATTGACTTTAAGATTAAAAAGGGCGATGTGCTCGGCATCGTCGGCGAATCGGGCAGCGGCAAGAGCGTCACGTCGCTCTCCATTATGAAGCTGATCGATTACCCCGGCAAAATCAAAGAGGGTCAAATCATCTTTGACGGCAACGACATTACAAACTACAGTAAAAGACAAATGTCAGAGCTGCGCGGCAACGAGCTGGCAATGATATTCCAAGATCCGATGACCTCGCTTAACCCGGTCTTTAAAATCAAAGATCAAATGATGGAAGTCATTCTGACACACACCGACATGAGCCGTAAAGAAGCCTTTGAAAAGGCGGTTTCAATGCTCGAACTGGTCGGTATTCCGGAGGCGAGAAGCCGCATCGAATCGTATCCGCACGAGTTTTCCGGCGGTATGCGACAACGCGTTATGATCGCAACGGCACTGTCCTGCGACCCCAAATTGCTGATTGCCGACGAGCCGACGACGGCGCTGGACGTCACCATTCAGGCGCAAATACTGGATATCATGCGCGATGTATCAGAAAAGTTAAATACGTCGATTATACTGATTACGCACGACCTCGGCGTCATCGCCGAAACTTGCAAGGACTTAATCGTCATGTACGGCGGCATGCCAATGGAAAAGGGCAGCGTGGAGCAAATCTTTGACAGCCCGCAACACCCCTACACCATCGGCTTGCTCAAATCGGTGCCGCGCATGGATAGAAAGGACAAGGAGCGCCTGAAGCCAATCGCCGGCTCGCCGCCGGACCTATTGGCGCCGCCCAAGGGCTGCCCGTTCTCGACGCGCTGTGAAAATGTGATGCAAATCTGCAAGGAAAAACCGGCGCCCATGTTTAAAGTCGACGATAACCACACTTCGGCGTGTTGGCTACTGGACGCGCGCGCACCGCAGGTTGAAGGCTTCAAAAAGGGGGTTGTATAATGGCTGAGCAACGACCACTTCTGGAAATTGTAGGATTAAAAAAATACTTCGACGTCACTAAGGGTGGCTTCTTTAACAAACAAAAATTACATTTGACGGCGGTAGACGGCATTTCGTTTAACATCAAGCGCGGCGAAACCTTTGGTCTGGTCGGCGAATCGGGTTGTGGCAAATCGACTTTGGGTCGCACAATCGTCAGACTTTATGAGCCGACGGGCGGCAAAATCATCTACGATGGCGAAGACATTACAACATTGTCACAGAATGAAATGCTACAATATCGCAAGCGTTTACAGATGATTTTCCAAGACCCTTACGCCTCGCTCAACACCCGTTTAACGGTATCCGAAATCATCAGCGAGGGCATGGAAACGCACAACCTGCACCCCGGTAAAGCGCGTATGGAACGCGTCTATGAATTGCTTGAAACGGTCGGTCTAAAAAAGGAACACGCCAACCGTTACCCGCACGAATTCTCCGGTGGACAGCGTCAAAGAATCGGCATCGCCAGGTCTTTGGCGGTAGAACCGGAACTGATTGTCTGCGACGAGCCAATCTCGGCGCTGGACGTTTCAATACAGGCGCAAGTCGTCAATATGCTTGAAGATTTGCAGAAAGAGATGGGTTTGACCTACCTGTTTATCGCCCACGATTTATCGATGGTTAAGCACATTTCAGACCGCATCGGCGTCATGTACTTGGGGCACTTAATGGAAGTGGCGACGAGCGATGATTTATACGATGAACCGCTCCACCCCTACACGCAAGCGCTGCTTTCTGCCATTCCGGTACCGGATCCAAAAGTGCGCACGTCGAGTAACAGAATTATTTTACAAGGTGATGTAAAAAGTCCCATTAACCCGCCGGTCGGCTGCCGTTTTAACACGCGCTGTCGCTACGCACAAGACATCTGTCGACAACAGAACACTGAGCTGAGAGAAGTGCGTCCGGGGCATTTTGTGGCATGTCATCTTGTTAAATAAAGCAAATATGCTATAATAGAATTGTAAACAAAACATTTATTTTAGGAGGTAAAACGTGAGTAAGAAATTGCTAGCATTAATTATGGTGATGGCGCTGGTCATCGCATCTTTGGCAGGTTGTTCGCAACCGACTGAAACGACACCGTCGGAAACACAAGCGGCTGAAACGACAGCAGCGCAAACTGATGCACCGGCTGAGACGCAAGCAGCTGAGACGACGGCAGCGCAAACTGATGCGCCGGCAGCAGAAGGCGTCGTATTTAACTGGAATATCGGCGCTGACCCAAAAACAATCGACCCGTGCTTAAACGGTGCGAGCGATGGTGGCGACGTCATCAACCAAACATTTGAAGGTCTCGTCAGAGAAAAGAGCGGCGAAGTGTTGCCGGGTATCGCTGAGAGCTGGGAAGTTTCTGAAGACGGCTTGACCGTTACATTTAAACTCAGAAAGTCTAACTGGTCTGACGGCACACCGCTTACAGCCAACGACTTTGTCTACTCTTGGAAACGCGGTATGGATCCGGCTACGGCATCTGAATACGCTTGGATTTGGGAATATACTAACATCGTAGGTGCGCAAGAAGCCGTTGAAGGCGGTTCACTCGACGCAGTAGGCGTTACAGCGCCCGATGACTATACTTTAGAAGTTAAACTCTCTACGCCGACGGACTACATCGTCAGCTTGTTATCATTCTATCACTTTATGCCGACAAAAGAATCTGCAGTTCAAGCAGGCGCTGATGGCGCATGGGCAAAAGATCCGGCTAGCGTCGTCTGTAACGGTCCGTTCATGTTGACTGAATACAAAATTGGCGACGGCTTAAAGCTCGTTAAAAACCCTGAATACTGGAATGCAGAAAATGTTAAAATCGATACGATTTACGGTAAATTCATCGATGACCACTCAACTGCCTACCAAGCTTATCAAGCAGGCGAGTTAGACTATATCCCACAAGTTCCGACGGCAGAAATTCCGAAGCTTATCGCCGAAGATCCGAACTTCTACGTATTCCCATTATTGGGTACTTACTACTACAACTTCAACATGGATCTCGACATGTTTAAAGACCTCAGAGTCAGAAAAGCTTTGGCATATGCAATCGATCGCGAAATGATTACGGAAACGCTCGGCGCTGGTCAAGTTCCGGCTGCAGGCTTTGTTCCTCCGGGATTTATGGACGACAAGGGCAATGACTTCTTTGAGACTTCAGGCACGTACGGCTTTGCTACAGACGGCAGCAAGGTAGAAGAAGCTAAGGCGCTGCTCGCCGAAGCCGGTTACCCGAATGGCGAAGGTTTCCCTGAATTCACATTACTTTATAACACGAGTGACTCTCATAAGATGGTTGCCGAACTCGTTCAAGAAATGTGGAAGACAAACTTGGGTATCAACATCAAGCTCGAAAACCAAGAGTGGGCAGTATTCCAAGACACGCGTAAAGAGGGTAACTTCGAAGTAGCGCGCGGTGGCTGGTTGACTGACTTTATGGATCCTAGTGGTTTGTTGAGTATCTTCACATCTGAAAACGCTTACAACGACCCGAACTTCAACAACGCTGAATACGACGCATTGTTGTCAGCATCATCTAAGACGAGAGGCGCAGAGCACTTTGATAACCTCTACAAAGCGCAAGAAATCTTGATGACTGAATTGCCGGTTATCCCGGTTTACCACTACACTGACTTTATGCTCGTTTCACCGAAAGTACAAGGTTGGGACAGATCAGTACTCGGTACAGTTGACTTTAGTGGCGCTTACATTGCAGAATAATGTAAATACCAAGTCGAAAAAAGTAAATACTTAATAATCAAGGCGCTCGCGTTATAATGCGAGCGCCTTTTACTGTAAGAGCAGGGGGCGCCCCTGCTCTTCTTATATCATCTCGACGACTCGCCTTTTTGCCGCTTTAAAGCTTTTCATTACACTTTCAACTTTCAACTATTTTTAAATATTTTTCGTGACTATTCAGTTAAAGAGCATAACAGGGTGTCATCTCGACCGAAGTGCATAGCACATAGTGGAGAGATCTCGCTTTTTATCGCAATTGAAGCGAAGCACTTTCGCCTTTATCCTTTTAATCCCTTGACAAATATATCGAAGTGCGATATATTTTATATCGAGATGCGATATATCGAGCTGTAATCTAAAAGGAGCATACCGGTGGATTCAAAACTAAAGAGAATATACGTGCCAATGTCTGAAACCGCTTTTTACATCCTGTTTTGCTTACAACGACCGCAACACGGCTATGGCATTGCGCAGCGCGTAAAAGAAATGACTGCAAACGAAGTGACCATCAGCCCCGGTACGATGTATGGCACATTGTCTAAAATGGAAAAAGACGGACTAATAATCCGCGTTAGCGAACAAGAAAAGCGAAAGCTCTATCAAATTACAGATCTCGGCAACAAAATATTGCAAATAGAACTGCGCCGCATTAACCGCCTATTTAAAAATAGTATAGGAGAGCAATACGATGGCTAAAACAATGATAAATATAAGATTTTTTACGGTTGCAGATTATCGCGAAGAAACCGATTGGTTGAGAAGACAACATCAAAGCGGCTGGAAATTAAAAAAATTTTTTCCGCCCTGTTTTTTCGCATTCGAAGCATGCCAGCCAGAAGATGTCATTTATCAATTAGATTATAAAAACAAGCGGGTGACAGCCGACTATCTACAACTATTTGACGATTACGGCTGGAAATACTGCGGTTCTTGTCTGGGTTGGAACTATTTTAGAAAACCGCTCAGCAAAATAGAAAACGACGAAGAGCGAGAAATATTTTCCGATACAGAATCAAAGCTGACGATGGTCGAGCACATATTTAAAACGCGCATCTTGCCATTGCTCATCATCTTTTGTACATTAATCATTCCACAGCTATTTATGTTTATCAGCGGCACAAGAGCATTTGATAAGGCGATTTTCGGCATGTTTGCCCTACTCGCCATCGTATATCTTTACATTTTCATCCGCGTCGGCTTTAAGCTAAGACAAATTAGAGCGTCCCTGAAAAACTAAATCGTTTAAAGCAATAGTGTTTGGTGTTTGTATCAGTACTTTTTTCATAACAATCTCATTTACTTGCCGTCCCTATTTCTATTGTGCAAAAACGCTTCCCAATCGCTTTTGGGTGCCCTATCGGCAATGTTATCAGCATAATTCACATCGCCCGCCTTTCCCGAAAACATCAGATAAAACAGCAGTAGCCCGCCGAAAAATGTCGTCAATAAGCTAGTCAAGGCGGCTACGCTACCGTGGATATAATTATAACTGCGCGCAAATAGATAAGAAAATAGCAGGGCGGCACACGATGAGAGTATGCCAAATAGCGTATAAAATTCGTCGCCCAAAAACAAATCTTCGCCACGCTCCAGTAAGTAGTCAATCGCCTCTTCACGACTGATTCGCTTTTCGTCGATGACTTGATGAATTTTGGCATTCGTCTGCATGATGCTATTGAGATTGTAACAGTGGACAAGGAACACCAGCGCAGTCAGAATCACATTAAACACGATAACTTTGCGAGCGAACTTTGAAAATTTATAATGCATACTAACCTCCCTAACTGCACAAATATTGGTGCCAAATATTGGTGCCTGGCACAATTATAATATAACACATTTGCAATTAAAATACAGCCTTCTGCCACAATTGTGCAGTTTGCTGTAATGACCTACAGTGCGTAAGCGTGCCTGGCACTGCTACGTATACAAAACACTATCAGCCACTATCTACGTGCCTGGCACCTCTATGTTAGTTTTGTCATTAATATTGGTGCCTGGCACCTTTTAGAACATGTTGAGAGCAAGTGCGCCTGTCACCTCTGCGTATACAAAACATCGTCAGCCACTATCTATGTGTCTGGCACTTCTGTGTGAGTTCTTGTCAT
>PDRU01000177.1 GCA_002748225.1 Spirochaetales bacterium
AGGGCTTTCAGTTCTTTCTTCAGTGCCCGGATTCTGGCCTGACGGCTTTTTACTTCTTCTTCCAGGCGGGATATTTTTCCGGCTTTTATCTTTATTTCTTCCTGAGACTCAAGCAGGGCTTTGTGCGCGCAGAGAATATCCGCTTCTTCCTGTTTTTTCTGAATGCGGCTGCTGACCTCTTTCCATGCTTTTAAAGCCTTTTTCACCGCCTGATTTTCCGGATTCAACGCCCCGGTGTTTCCTTCCACATAACTGCGGCCAAGTATCAGAAACTCACCCTGCAGTTCTTTTTTGCGGCTTTCCACCATACGTTCCATGCTGCCGCCGCGTTTCCGCGCGGAACCTTTACCGGGCATCCCGGCCAAATCGGAGTCAAGCGAAGAGAGCTGTTCAGCCAGAGCGGCTTCTCTTCCGGCAATGGCCTCCTGCCGCGCTTGAAGCTTTTTCATTCCGGCCAGAACGCTTTCCGCAGAGGTATTGGCCAGTAATTCCGGCGCAACCGTTTTCCAAACCCGGCGGCCAGCCTTTCCCCACTGCCAGTCCATTATAACACCGGCAGTTTTCCGCTTTGTGTTCCGCAGAAAAGAACGGCCTTGAGCCAGAAAGGCCCAGGGTTTGCGCCGCTTTTCTCCGGATTCCTCGGTATTGTTATCGGCGGATTCATTATTCGCGGATTCATCCTCAGCGGAATCAGCCGCAGCGGATTTATCATCAGCGGCCCGGCGTTTTGAATCATTTTTAATCAGATCCGCCAGAGCGTCCCGCAGTTCATCCGGGACAGACGTGCCGCTTTTCCACACCTCCCAGGACGCTTTTCCCAAGTCGGTAAAAAGACTGTCCAGGCGGTTTTTTATATTCCGGGCTTCCAGCTTCAAGGCCCTGGATTCATCAGAAAGAGACTGGCGCTTCCCTTCATTCGTTCTCAGGCTGCCAAGACTTTTCTCAAGCTTCTGTATTTCATCCAGCTGCCGGCCGGCTTCGGTAAAATTCAGTTTTCCTGTTTTATCCGTATCCGTTCCGGCTCCGGAACGGGCATTATAAAGAGCCTCTCCCAGAACTGTCAGAAGCTGTTCTTCCTCTGTCTGTTCTTCCGCTATTACAGCCTGTTTTTCATCAATAGCTCTGATAATTTCTTTCCGGTCTTCCATCTCAATTCTCCAATATAACAATTTCCACACGCCGGTTCTGCCTGCGGCCCTGTTCCGTTGAATTGTCAGCAACCGGCTCCCTGTTGCCCATACCCCGTATAACAACATTTTCCCGGGCCCGCACTCCGGCATCAATAATATAACGGGCTACCGTTTCAGCCCGCTGTTCCGAAAGTACCTGCCCATCTCCCAAACCGGGAATATACGCCGTATGCCCCACTATCCGGATATCCCTGGAAGGATAACGCGAGAGTATATCCATTATACCACGAAGTTTCTCATCCTGCCTGGGCAGCATAACAGCTTCATCAGGATAAAAATTAATATTATCCAAAGAAACTTTCACCCCGTCCGGCACAACTTCGGCCCGTATATCCTCCTGTTCCAGCTCGCCTACTTCTTCAACAAGCAAATCTTTGTCCAAAGGCTCCGCATAAACTGCTCTGCCCCGGGACGTTCCCTGATAAGTATAAGTATGCCCGTCATTCATCAGATATGTATAGGAAAAGCTGCCCTCTTCCGCGTAATTTCTTCCAGCCCGGGAATCCCAGAGTATTTTCTGCTCAAACTCCCCGCTGATATTCCAGGGAAAAACCGCATAGGGCAGAAA
>PDRU01000173.1 GCA_002748225.1 Spirochaetales bacterium
GAATTCGGGACGGGGTATTTACGCTAACTCCATTTAGCCGCTGAAAAAGTTTTTTGTTATTCCGCTCAAGGAGTAACAGGGATCAGCTGGTTATTGGGTATGTGAACAGTTTAAGCCTTGAGAAGCTGATTGACAAGTATAAAAGAGAGCTGCTTATTCGGGAGTATTCGGCAAAAACTATTTCCATTTACAGCCGTGAGTTGCGGCGTTTTCTGAAATACGCCTCGCAGACGCCGGAGCAGGAACGGGATGAGCGGATTAGAAACTGGCTGGCAGGTTTTGAGTCTCATGAGCCGGCCAGGCGGCTGGCATTTGCGGCGCTAAAGTTTTTCTACTACGAAGTTGTGCATGTGCCGGTGGATGTGTTCCGGATGAGGCGGCGCAGTTACAGGCCCTTACCGGAGGTTCTTTCCCGTCAGGAGGTTGGGGCTTTGCTAGATACAGTCTTAAACAGAAAGCACCGGCTTATGCTGGCTCTGATGTACGGCTCCGGGCTGAGGGTTGGTGAGCTGGTGGCACTTAACACTGGTCACATTGATTTCAGTTCCGGCAGGATTCATGTCTGCCGGGGAAAGGGCGCGAAGGATCGTTATGTGATATTGTCCAGAAATCTGTATAAGGAACTCCTCTGGATTATCGGCGGCAGGAAGGGTAATGAGCCCTTATTTGTTACCCGCCATGGAGGTCGTTATACTACCCGGACACTTCAGCTGATTTTTCAGCGCGCCAAAGAGAATGCGCACATTATCAAGAAGGTCAGCTGTCACACTCTTCGGCATTCCTTTGCCACGCACATGCTGGAAAGAGGCACGGATATCAGGGTTATTCAAAGCCAGCTGGGTCACAAGAATCTCAAGACAACGATGTCCAGACAATCTTCTGAGTGGTTTGAAATCGCCCTTAGACGACTGACACCGGAGAATTGCCAAGACTTTTACGGGCTCGGTGCTAAAAATTTTCAGCCAGAAATTTGCCTGACAGACTTAAAGCACTCTACCTGTAATTTGCATTCTGACATCTTGCCTGAACAGGGGGGAATCAGTATAAATCATTAATTTTGCTTTTTGGAGGGTTACCCTTTTGGAAAATGTCGAAAATGAACAAACCAGAAAGCCCTATTCTTTTCCCATTCACCGGTATATTTCCAGGCAGAGGTTGACAAAAATCCGGAGCTTTTCCGAGAAAATTGAAACCCCTTTTCTGGTGATGGATTTAAGCGTAATCAAAAAGAAATACCAAACCCTGCAAACTAAGCTGCCGTTTGCCTCCGTTTTTTATGCTGTCAAGGCCAACCCTATGGAGGAAATTATTCTACTGCTTAAACAGTTGGGATCGAATTTCGACGTAGCCTCCCTCAATGAACTGGATCAATTATTGAAACTGGGGATTGAACCGCACCGTATCAGCTACGGTAATACCATTAAAAAAGAACGGGACATCAAATATTTTTACGACTTCGGCGTCCGTCTTTTTGCCACGGACAGTGAAGAGGACTTGCGCTGTATAGCCCGGCATGCCCCGGGTTCCCGGGTTTTTTTCCGGCTCATCAGTGAGGGGCAGGGCGCAGACTGGCCGCTCTCCCGCAAGTTCGGTTCCCATCCAGATATGGCATACAACCTGGCCATTATGGCACGTGATTTGAAACTGAAGCCTTACGGTTTATCTTTTCATGTGGGTTCTCAGCAGCGGGATATTGGTGCATGGGACTCGGCCATTTCCCAATGCACCTACCTGTTTAACGCCCTGAAAGAAGATGCCGGTATTCAGCTGAAGATGATTAACATGGGTGGCGGCTTTCCGGCCAGCTATCTGCATCCCACCCAGAAGTTTGATATCTACGCCAAGGCAGTCACCCAGTTTCTTCAAACCAATTTTGGCGATAATCTCCCGGAAATTATTATCGAACCCGGCAGATCCCTGGTAGCTGATGCCGGAGTTATCATTACCGAAGTAATCCGAACATCTTATAAGTCGCGTTATTCAACCTTCAAATGGGTTTATGTGGATATTGGAAAGTTCGGCGGTATGATAGAAACCATTGATGAATCAATCAAATATCCGGTGTACAGCGATAAGGAAGGCCTGTCCGAAGATGTTATAATTGCCGGCCCCACCTGCGACAGTATGGATATTCTTTATGAAGATTTTAAGTACCAGCTGCCTGACACTCTGGAAACAGGAGACCGAATTTATATCTGTACTGCCGGTGCCTATACCCGGAGTTACAGCGCCGTAAGCTTCAACGGCTTTCCACCACTAAAGGCATTCGTACTGAAGTAACAGCCCCTTTATTCCGCAGCCCGTGGCCGGTACAGGCCTGCTGCTGTGTACGTCGGCACAAGGAAACTCAGGGCGGGAATGCCACGGGCTTATGAGGGCTGGGAATATGTCGCTGCTCCTGCCAAGAGTGCCGGGTAAGCACCTGCCGGCTGTATGTGCCGCTGAGGCTGGCCGGGTAAGCACCTCTCTGAATGGGG
>PDRU01000174.1 GCA_002748225.1 Spirochaetales bacterium
AAGGACGACGATGCGGAGTTCAGCAAGGCCGGGAGTTTTCTGAATATGAAGGCTCTGCATGAGATGTCCGGCCGGCTGGTTAAGGAGTATCAGGTGCTCTGCTCGTCGCCTCAGCAGGAGGTGCGGCGTCTTTCGGGAGGGAATATTCAGAAGGTGGTTGTGGCCCGGGAGTTCTCGGCCGATCCCCGTCTTATTATTGCCGATCAGCCTACCCGGGGTATTGATGTGGGGGCCACCGAATTTATCCGCAGGCGTCTGGTGGAGCTGCGCGACGAGGGCTGCGCGGTTCTTCTGGTTTCGGCGGATTTGAACGAGGTTATGGAGCTTTCCGACAGTCTGATTGTAATGTACGGCGGTAAAATTGCGGCCTACATAGAGGATGCTTCCGCTATTGGCGAGGCGGAGCTGGGTTTGTACATGCTGGGACTGAAGACCCAGGACGGGGATGTTATACGGAGGGCCCTCCATGTTTAAGACGATGAAACTTTTTGAGCTGCTGCGGACCTGCCTGGCTATTCTTATTGCTCTGGCCATAGCCATGGTGGTTATTTTTTTGGTCAGCGATATGCCCGGAGAGGCCCTGAAGCATTTTCTGATAGGGCCGCTGGACAGTCTGCGGCACTTCGGCAATGTGCTGGAAATGATGATTCCCCTGGTGTTTACCGGGCTGGCCATCAGCGTTATGTTTTCGGCGGCCCAGTTTAATCTGGGGGCGGAGGGGGCCTTCTTTTTCGGGGCCATTGCCGCTTCGTTTATTGCGGTAAACTGGAATTTGCCGCCGGTTATTCATCCGGCCGTTGCCATTTTATGGGGCGGGGTGATCGGTTCGGTGTTCTGCGGACTGCCGGGGCTTTTGAAGATACGCTGGGGCGCTTCGGAACTGGTGTCTTCCCTGATGTTCAACTACATTGCCTTTTTCTTCGGCCTGTATCTGATTAACTATTTTCTGAGGGATGTGAACGCGGGCGCCATGGTGTCGTTTCCTCTGCAGAAGAGTGCCAAGCTGGTGCGGCTTATTCCCAAGACCAAGGTGCATTTCGGTATTATTATTGCCGCTTTGATGATTGTTCTTTCGGGTCTGTTTATTTTCCGCACCCGCTGGGGCTACAGAATACGGGTAATCGGCCAGAATATTTCGTTTGCCGAGTACGCGGGTATTAACACGGCTTTTTCCATTGTTCTGGCTCAGGTTGCCGGCGGCTTTATTGCCGGTGTGGGCGGTGCTGTGGAAGTGCTGGGTATTTACAGGCGTTTTACCTGGCAGCTTCTGCCGGGATACGGCTGGACGGGGGTTATTGTGGCTATTCTGGCCCGTAATAATCCGCTGTATGTGCCGGTGGCGGCCTTTTTTCTGGCATATTTGCGCATTGGGGCGGATTTAATGTCACGCCAGACCGATGTGCAGAACGAGTTTGTGGCCATTGTGCAGGGCGTTATTATTATTCTGGTGGCGGCGGAGAGCTTCCTTTCGAAGTACCGGCATAAGCTGGTGGTGAAGGAGGCCATGGCATGAATTCTTTTCTGGGTATTATTTTCAGTTCCGAGTTCGGCTATTCGGTTCTCCGGGTAACTACGCCCATTTTATTTGCCACTCTTGGGGCGCTGATTTCCGACAAGGCCGGGGTTATTAACATAGCTCTTGAGGGTATTATGCTGATTGCCGCGCTGGGCGGGGTGATTTTTTCGGCGTTTACCGGTTCGTCTTTTG
>PDRU01000108.1 GCA_002748225.1 Spirochaetales bacterium
GCTGTTCCCACAAGGCATGTACCGGTTCCTTCCAGGGTGTAGATGTTGGATTCTTCTCCCCGGGGATTAAAGCCTATGCCTTCGGCTATTTCTTCCCGGGCAATGTCGGGTGTCTGGGTAAGTGTAAAACCGTGGCGGCGCAGAATGCTCAGAGCGTAGTGGGTCAGGGCCAGATCCAGCATAACGGCCTGGTTTTTCAGAAAGTAGAATTTGCTTCCCGACACTTTGGCTCCGGCTTCAAAGTCTATGAGCTGGTGCTGTTCGGCCAGCTCGGTATGGTTTTTGGCCGGAAATGAAAAATGGACGGGTTCTCCCCAGCGGGCCACTTCCAGGTTGTCTTTTTCTTCTTTTCCCCGCGGAGCGTCAGGGTGGGCCATGTTGGGAATGAGCAGGGCCTGTTCGCTGAGGGCGTTCTGAACTTCCGCGGAGCGGGATTCTTTTTGGGCAATGGCTTCTTTAAGTGATTTTCCTTCGGCAATGAGTTTCTGCCGTTTTTCCGGTTCCAGACGGCCTTTCATGGCGGACGCGTTTTCATTCCGCTGACGGCGCAGATTGTCAATTTCGGTTATAAGACGGTTGCGTTCTTCATAGAGACGAAGCAGGCCGTCCACATCGGCGGTCATGTTCCGGGCGGTAATATTGGCTTTTACCTCATCGGCGTTTTCTCTGATAAATTTCAAATCCAGCATAGCAGGTGTATTTTACCCGGAAGGGGCTGTAAACGGAAGCACCCGGGGCGGAGTCTGTTTTTTTGGCTTCAGCCGAGAAAATGATAGATGGACATAAGTGTTGTCAGCATAATGAAGCCGACTGTAATGGCTGTGAAAATCTGGCTGAAACGTTTGTCGACCTGTTCAAAGCGCTTGTCTATCAGTTCGAAACGTTTTTCTACCTGCTCAAAGCGCTTATCAACCTGCTCGAAACGTTTGTCTATCAGTTCGAAACGTTTTTCTATCTGTTCAAAACGCTTGTCTACCTGTTCGAAACGTTTGTCTATCTGCTCAAAACGTTTGTCTACCTGCTCAAAGCGCTTCTCCATGTATTCGAATCCCTGCTTCATCAGGGCAAACTGCCTCTCCAGAGATTCTTCCACGCGGACAATTCTTTCCCGTAAGTCCATTTCCCGCTCGCTTCCCATCCATTCATGGATATGGAGCCGGACGTAGTTGCCGAGAACTTCCAGTTGAGCGTCGTTTAATTGCATAACAGCCGTACTCATGTAATGCCTCCTGCATTCTATTACCAGTGCAAAGAGACATTCTGCTTTAATAATAACATAAATGCTTTTACCGGGCATAGACATATTTCTGTAGATCTGCTGCCGGATCCGGCTTATATTAACTGCACGAGAGCGCGAAAGGATGGTCTAATGATTATTGGAATTGATATCGGCGGTTCAACGACGGATATTGTGGGTTTTGAAGGAAACAGCATTCTGCATCCCTGTACTGTGCGGGCTGACGATCCTGTTTCTTCAGCTGCCGGTGCTCTGGGACGTTATTTGACGGAAACCGGCCATCAGCTGGATGATGTGGATACTCTGGCTGTAACAGGTGTCGGTGCCGGTGCCCTTTCTGATTCCCTTCTGGGACTGTCGGTTGTTAAAGTTACTGAATTTGAGGCTATCGGCGGCGGCGGAGTCTTTCTTACAGGTATTGAAAGCGCTGTTGTGGTGAGTCTGGGAACCGGAACGGCCATTGTTACGGTTGATAATGGGCAAATGTCTCATTGGGGCGGTACCGGTGTGGGCGGCGGAACTCTGATAGGCTTGTCCAAGGCACTCTTCGGTGTGTCGAATATTGAAACCATTGCCCGGAAGGCCGCGGCCGGGCATCTGGACCGTGTGGATTTAAGTGTCGGGGATATTGCAACCCGTGTTATTCCCGGTTTGCCGGCGGATACCACAGCCGCTAATTTCGGCAAGATGTCCGACGACATAACGGATAACGATCTGGCCCTTGCCGTTGTAAATCTTGTGTGTGAAACAGTGGGAATGATTGCCGCCGGCGCTGCCGGCTCGGCCGGAAAAGATACCGTGGTTCTGGTGGGAAAGCTGGCTTCCTTTCCGGTTGCCGGAGAAGTTTTCAGAAAGCTCTCTGCCCTGAACGGCCTGAGGTACGTTGTATCGCCTCAGGCGTCTTTTGCGACAGCTGTCGGAGCGGCCGTTTCCGTATGGGAAGGAAAGCTGAAATAGCCTTTATTCAGTGAGCTTCTGAAATTCCTTTACTAATGCGGCAAAGCGTTTGAGTGCGGCATTAACCGGTTCGGGCGAAGACATATCCACTCCGGCCAGTTTCAGCGATTCAAGGGGATAGCGGGAACCGCCTGATTTCAGGAAGTTTAAATAGTCTTCCCGTTCTTTTTCTCCGCCGTTGAGAACTTTCTGAGACAGGGCCATTGCCGCCGACAGGCCGGTAGCGTACTTGTACACGTAGAAGGCACGGTAGAAATGGGGAATGCGCAGTCCCTCAAGATCGCTTATTTCTTCAAAATTCATGGACGGGCCGAAGTAGTCTTCCAGCAGCTGCCGGTATGCGGAACGCAGGCTGTCAACGGTCAGGGGAACGCCTGCCTCGGCCATGGCGTGGGTGTCACGTTCGAATTCAGCGAACATGGTCTGCCTATAAATGGTTGCGATAACATCGTCAATCTGTTTTCCCACCAGATAGGCCTGAAGCTTTTTGTCCTGATAGTTCTCCATTAAATAGCGGGCCAGCAGCTGTTCGTTGAAAGTGGAAGCCACTTCCGCCTCGAAGATGGTGTAACTGTAGTGCGGAAAGGGGTTGTGGCGGACGCTGTACCAGGAATGCATGGAATGTCCGCCCTCATGGATCATTGTAAATACATCCCGGAGAACGTTTTCCTTGAAGTTCATAAGGATGTAGGGTTCTCCGGTAAACGAGCCGGCGCTGAAAGCCCCTGAGCGTTTACCCTTGTTTTCGTAGCGGTCGGCCCAGCGGCCGGAAAGACCGGAGTACAGAGTAGCGGCGTATTGGCTTCCCAGAGGCGCCACGGCTTTACATACGGTTTCTACAGCTTCTTCCCATGTATGGCGGATTTCCACTCCGTCTACCAGGGAAACGTAGACGTCCCACGGGCGGAGATCTCCGCTGATGTTCAGACGCTCTGCCCGCAGTTCATAGTATTGATGAAGGGCTGGAAGACCTGCACGGACGGAACTGATGAGGTTGTCGTACACTTCTTCGGGTACCTTGTCCGGGAAAAGTGCTTTGGCCCGGGCCGAAGAATAGCCCCGGACTTCCGCCATGTATTTGTTTCTGAGTACGCTGCCGGAATACAGGGATGCCAGTGTGTTTCTGTGTCCGTTGAACACGCCGTAAAATTTGCGGTAGGCTTCTTCCCGGATACTTCGGTCGGTATTGAGCATGAGGGCAGAGTAAGTGCTCTGGGTCAGCGGGATTGTACCGTTGGGTGTTTCAACACTGCCGAATTCCATGTCGGCATTGGTAAGGGCTTCAAATGCTTTGGAGGCTGTCTGTGCGGACTCAGCCTGTTTTGCCAGCAGATTTTCTTCTTTCTGACTCAGAACATGCGGCTTATAGCGCAGGAGTTTGGAAAGGGAAATGCGGAAATCATCCAAAAGGGGATTTTGCAGATACTTCTGCATTTTTGTGCTGTCTATGGATTGAATCTCAGGGTTTATCCAGCTTGTGGCGGCAGAAAAACGTGTTGTAACGTTCATGTAGCGTCCGTAAAGGGCCTGAACGGAGCCGTCGCCGATATCTTCGGAGTGGCGCAGCATAACGTAATAACCCAGTCTTTCATCAAGAAGTCCGAGCCGCTTTTCTATAAAATTCAGAGCTTCGGCCAGTTTCTCCGCGGATTCGCCAAGGGTGTTTTTGTATTGCTCTATTTCCGGAATTAATTGTTCCAGTTCAGCCAGCGCCTTTTCCCAGGCGGCATCGTTTTTAAAAAGAGCTTCAAGATTCCATGTATGTTCTTTGGGAACATCCCGTCTCAGTGGAACGGTGTTTGTCTTGTTGTTCATAAATGAATAATACCGGTTAAAGGAATAAATGACGAGAGATAAACAAAATGTTGATGGAGGGCCGGGTAAATGAGATGTAAATTATTTATGTTGTGCCGCGGAAGCCGTTTCAGCCGCGTTTGAAAACCGGTTCAACTTTTCCGCTGGCCAGGGCCTCTTTCAGTCCGTCAAAATTAAGCCGGGATGCTTCAAAAACAATGCGCCGCTGTCCCACGTGTTCCGGAAAATGAGCGTCGGAAGAAGCGGTTACAGTCCATGGAGCGGTTATGGACCTGTCCAGAGGTATGGTACATTCCACGCCTTCAAATGGGCCATCCGGAAGAAAACCCAGCTGGCCCAATGCTCCGAAGGCGGGCCGGTCAATATGGGCAGGAATCAGAATGCCTCCCCGGCTGCGGCACCACGGGCCCAGTTCATCCAGGGAAAGATTGGACGTGCCTATAATGAGCAGTTTTTCCAGCATCCCTTCAATTTCTTCGTCGGAATTTACCCATACCTGGTCGCCGAAGGATTCCGGATCAAAAGAGCCGGAATCCAGGGCTTCATAGATTTCATCTCCCGCTTTAAGGGCCGTTTCGGCAGACGCAAACAGGGTGAGAGCGTGAATTTCTTCACTGGTGGTTACTTCCATTCCGAAGAGCGGAACAATTCCCTCTCTGCGGCAGGCGTCGGCAAATGCCGGAGCATTCCTTGCGGTGTTGTGATCGGTAAGAGCGGCCATATCAAGGCCCGCTTCCCTGGCATGGCGGGCTATGGCTCTGGGCGAGGCGGACAAGTCGCCGCAGGGAGAAAGGCAGGAGTGGATGTGGAGATCGGCCTGAAACCGGGACATGGATTATTCTGAAAGAGCCTGGTGCAGCTTCCAGGAACAGTCAAATTGATTATCCGCACTCACAAGTATTGGAATGTCTTCTTCCTTTGCGGCCTGGATCATATCTTCCGGGACCGGGCGGCTGGAGGCTACAAGGATGGCCGCCAAATCTTTCAGAGTGGCAACAGCTATGGTGTTTTTGTGTGCCTGAATTGTTATCAGGATGTCTCCGTCTTCAGCACGGGCCATTACATCGGAAAGAAGATCAGAGGTAAAACCTCCGGAAACCTCCCGGTCTTCCCAGCCGTCCCATGCCGAATTACATGAAAGTATTTCAGTCAGTTTTTTCAATGTCATTTTTTATACCTCATCCCTCACATGTATCTTCATCCGGACAATGCAGTGTATTAATGCCGGCCTGTTTATTCTTCTTGAGCGCATTCACCCGGAAAAGCAGATTTTCAATTTCCAGTCCGATATTAACGTTCTGTATTATACAGTTATCCTGGCTTTTGAGCTCCACGGAAGCAAAATTTAATATTCCCTGGATACCTGCGCTGAGCAGCCTGTCTTTCAGTTCGGCAGCTGATGCGGCAGGTACAGTTAACAGCGCGGCCTTTACATTGTTGTCCTGAATATAGCTTTCCAGACTCTCCATCGGCAGGATGGGTATTCCTCCAACGTTATTGTCCGAAGGGGCTATATCAAAACCGGCAGCAATACTGATGCCTTCCTGATTGAATTCCTTGTGGTTAAGCAGGGCTTTTCCCAGATTGCCGCATCCAATAAGAATGGTTTGCTGGGCGTCATTGCTTCCAAGCTTTTCATTGATAAGTTCCAGCATGGTGTCAATATTGTATCCGCCCCGCCGGTTTCCCTGCATATCTATGCTGGCAAGATCTTTCCGTACAAGAGATGCCGACACTCCCAGTGCGTCACCGAGGTTGTTGGAAAATATTCTTCCAAGGCCCATTGTACGGAGCTGCATGAGAACCCGCTTGTATTTCATTAAACGCAGCATGAAGTCTTTTTGTTTCATAATAACGTGATTTTATTGTTACTTATTTCACAACAGTTGTCAAGTTAGGCACTCCTAATGGCAATAAATGTCAATATTTCAGTAAAAAGTATTGATAAACAGGGTATAGTGGCATTATACTGATATCCATTCCATGTGTTTTGTCGGAGGTTTTATGGCCGCATCAGTTCAGGAAAAAGTTGAGTTAAGTGAGAATCTGAAGCAGTTTATTGAAGAATGGAAGGACAGGCCCGGAAACCTCATTATGATTCTTCACAAAGTACAGGAAGAATACCACTACATTCCCCGTCCTGTGGCTTTTGAGGTGGCCCGTATTCTGGGTGTTCCTCTGGCAAAGATATACGGGGTTGTTACCTTCTATCATTTCTTCAAGCTGGAAAAACCCGGCGAACATAACCTTCAGGTGTGCATGGGGACGGCCTGCTATTTGAAGGGTTCGGCAGATATTGTGGCTGAGCTGGAAAGAAAACTGGGCGTGAAAGTTGGAAAAGCCACGCAGGACGGTAAATTTTCCATTGAGGCTGTACGCTGTGTTGGATGCTGCGGCCTTGCGCCGGTTATGGTAGTTGGTGAAGAAGTGTTTGGAAAACTGACTTCCAAAAAAGTTCCGGCAATCCTGGCTAAATTTGATGAGTAATGCACGCTTCTCTGGCTGATATGCTGACCGATGTTGTACAGAACAGCGTGGAAGCCGGAGCCGATCATATCCATGTTCTGTTTGAGGAGAGTGCCCGGGAAATTCACTTTTCTGTAAAAGACAATGGAAAGGGGATGAGCCGGCAGACGCTGGAAAAGGCGCTGGATCCTTTCTGGAGTGACGGTGAAAAACATCCCGGCCGCAGAGTGGGGCTTGGGCTTCCTTTTCTGCGCCAGACGGCGCAGCAGTGCGGAGGGCGGGTTGATATAGAGTCTGAACCGGAAAAAGGAACTTCTGTTGAAGCTTTTTTCCCGGCTGATAATGTGGATCTGCCGCCCCTTGGGGATCTGGTTCTGCTTTGGATGCAGTGCCTGGCTTTTGAGGGGAATTACGGAATGAATATCCGGCGCATACGCCGGGATTTGTCCGGAAACGGCGATGAATATGAAATTGATCGGAATGAAATATCTGCAGTCCTGGGCGGATTGGAGGATATGAATTCCCTGGGGCTTTTACGGGAATACCTTCAGTCCCAGGAAAACGCCCTGAATGAGTGAGGAGGAGAGTGTTAATGGCTAAAATGACTCTTGAACAGCTTCGGAAACTCCGGGAGGAGCAGAAGCAAATGGTTGAACGCCGTGATACCGGTGAAAAATCCATCCACGTTATTGTCGGTATGGGAACATGCGGTATAGCAGCGGGAGCCAAAGAAGCACTGAACGTGTTTCTCGGCGAAGCCTACACCCGCAAGCTGGACAACATTGTTGTTAAACAGACCGGCTGCATGGGGCTCTGTCATGCCGAACCCACAGTGGAAGTGAAAATGGAAGGAATGCCTGACACTCTTTACGGCCATGTTAATGCTGAAGTTGCCCGTAAAATTGTAGAAAACCATATTCTTGGTGGCAAACTGGTCAATGAACATGTTTTTGATTATCCGGCGCAGGATATTCGCAAGGAGTAGCTGATGTCTATTAAGAATTACTGTCTGGTATGCGGCGGAACAGGCTGCGAGGCCGGGAAATCGGATGAAATTTACCAAAGGCTTCTTACTGCCGCTAAAGAGCGGGGTATCAGTGAAGAAGTGCAGATTATAAAAACAGGCTGTTTCGGTCTTTGTGAAAAAGGGCCTATTGTCAAAGTACTTCCGGAAGAAGCCTTCTATGTTGAAGTGAAGCCTGATGATGCAGAGAACATTGTTGCCGAACACTTTGTAAAAGGCCGTATTGTAGAAAAACTTCTCTACAGGGAAGAGGGCGCTGATAAAACAGACCTGGATGAAATTAAATTCTATCAGAAGCAGAAGCGGCTGGTTCTTCGTAACTGCGGGGTTATAAACCCTGAAAACATCAATGAATACATTGCCCGTCAGGGTTATGTCGGTTTGGAAAAGGCCCTTTTTTCCATGACCAGTGAGCAAATTCTCGAAGAGCTCAAGATCTCCGGCCTCCGGGGAAGAGGCGGTGCCGGATTCCCCACATGGATGAAATGGAAGTTCACTGCCGGGGTGGAATCGGACAATAAATATGTTGTTTGTAACGCCGATGAAGGCGACCCGGGAGCCTACATGGACCGCTCTACACTGGAGGGCGACCCTCATTCCATTATTGAGGCCATGACCATAGCGGCCAAATGTGTCGGCGCGAATCACGGTGTTATTTATATACGTGCCGAATACCCGCTGGCCATCCGCAGACTGGAAATAGCTCTGGAACAGGCCCGTGAATTCGGACTTCTGGGCAATGATATTCTGGGCAGCGGTTTTAGTTTTGATATTGAAATACGGCTTGGTGCGGGAGCCTTTGTCTGCGGTGAGGAAACCGCTCTTCTGGCATCTACGGAAGGAAACAGGGGTATGCCCATTCCCAAACCGCCTTTTCCGGCCATTAAGGGACTTTTTGCGCAGCCTACGGTTATCAATAACGTGGAAACCTACGCCAACATTCCCCTTATTATTGAAAAGGGCGGGGAATGGTTTAAATCCATAGGAACAGAAAAATCTCCGGGAACCAAGGTGTTTGCCCTGACCGGAAAAATTGAGAACTCCGGGCTTGTGGAAGTTCCCATGGGAACGACACTGAGGGAAATTATCTATGACGTAGGCGGCGGTATCCGGGGC
>PDRU01000109.1 GCA_002748225.1 Spirochaetales bacterium
CAGGCCCCCTGCCGCCGGCTGAAGCGGTCGGGCTGCCCGGCTCTGCCGGCCCGCCCTCCGGAGCACTCTTAGCCACTCCGGACCTCTCTTCCCTGCCTTCAAGAGCCGACGCCAGACTAACCGCCGGGCGCCGCAACGGCTGGGTAAATTCCCTCTGGGAAATATTCACGCCCATGCCGCCCAGATAAAAACCGCCCGAAGCTTCCACCAGAATTCCGGCTATCTTGCCGCCGGAGACCAGAACATCGTTCGGCCATTTTATTTCCGCAGTCAAGCGGTGCGCTTTTTCCAGATAACGGCACAGGCAGAGCGCCATCAACTGAGTCGGAGGATAGACCGCTGTAACCCGGTTTTTCTCCAGAATAACCGTAAAAAGCAGAGCGCTGCCGTCATCCAGCCAGCGGCGCCCTTCAACCCGTCCCCGGCCGCTTTCCTGAGTTCCGGCGGCGCACACAGTTCCATGTCCGCCACCTTCCGTCAGTGCCTGCCGGGCATCATCCATGGTGGAAGTGGTAATATCTTTGTAGAGAATGGGGCCCCATTCTGCGGAGTCTAAATGACCGCTCATTCTCGCGCATTGACAATCTGCCTGGCCTGAACATGCTGTGCCTCGCCTTGCTTAATATCCGGAGAAGCCTTAAACGCTCTGAAAATCCGGCCATCTGCAGGAATCTGAATCTTCAATTGATTTACCGGGTCTGTATCGTTCTTGCCGCTATTCCACTCATTATCAGTCTGCGATGTCAAATTAATCAGCACAATAACTTTACGCTTTTTATTTTCACGCACAATGGTCCAGACTGTTCCGGCTTTTCCATCTGCAGAAGTTTTACATCCTGAAAAACAGTATTCCTGATTCTCCCCAGAAGTATGTGTTTCTGAAATTTCGGAAAGTGTGGTATCGTAAAAAATATCCAGATAACGAACCTGAAAATCATAATACTCTTTCAGATGTTCACGTTCAGAATCCGTGAGCAGGGAATAATCGTTGTAATATCCCTGAGTCAGCACAGCTCCGTTTTCTCCGGCCAGAAGATGCGTAGCGCCCAGTGAAGTAATGACAGAATGCAGTATCAATGCGGCATTAAGAGCCCTTCGGCTTCCTTTATTTTTTTCCAGCCGGAAAGGGGCCAGATACGCGGCCAGAATAACCGGTTTGTCAAACACAGCAGCCCCCAGAATAATCTGCCGTATATGACTGTACGTATGATATGGAGACCAGACTTCAACATAAATTCCGTCTTGAGGTGCCGCCCCTGTGGCTGCAACCGGCCAGTTCCCCACATTGTTAAAAATAAGAACGGCTTTCTTGCCGAGAACATTTCGAACTTCATTGATCAGATCAGGAAAATCATCTTCCAGATAAACCAGCTGCAAAGTACCTTCTCTTTGAGTAAATGCTCTTTTGGGAAAACCGTAGGTATCCATATGGATGCCGTCAAATCCGGCACGTTCCAGTGCAAACCGGTATTGAGTAAGAATACAGTTCAGCCACGGGGAATCCCTTTGAATATCCATTATAAAAAAGCGGTCTATCAGGTTATACGGTGTTCCCTCCATATCACAAAGCGATAAATCAGGGTGCATGTTTTGATACTCTGCTCCGGCAGCATAAACTGCGCCGTACCCCAGAGTTTTCATGTTTCGTTTTTGACAGCCGGTAATTTTCCTTTTCAGACACTCGCTGTCAATAACCTTTCCCATAGTATCTGTATAGACCGAAGCCGGCCCTTCATACTGATGAGGCCTGTAGGCCCAGTCATAAAACTGTACATGGGTAATATGGAACTCCGCCAGAAAATTCAATGAATCTTCTTCATTGGTTATTTCAGGAGCGAAATCAGAGAGAAAGCCATAACGGATAAGCTGTTTTTCGGTATTGATAAAATTAAACGCTGTGCTTGCCTGACCGCAAAGCCGCCCATTTTTATAAAAAGTGCAGCTGCAGCCAAAGCCGTCCGCTTTCTGCGGATATTGAGAAGTTGATAGTGTAACGCTTACCTGAGCAGACACTTTTTCAACACAGATTTCTTCCAGACATTCGTCCAGATAAGAAATCTTCAGGCGGATATCAGTTTGACCGGGAATAAACTTCCGCCCCGAAAGACAAAAACTCACAGGCTCTTTCTTTGTATAGATTCCTTTTAGAGTAGATATTTTGAACTCTGAGTTCATCCCTTTACAGCTCCTGTTGTTATGCCCTGAATAAAAAATTTCTGAAAAGCCAGAAAAGCTGCCACTGGAGGAATAAGCCCTAAAAGAGCCGCGGCAGCCATAACCGGCCAGTCTGCACCATACTGCTTAAAGAAAATGGAAATAGCCAGAGGTATGGTCCGCATGTCCCGGCGCTGTAGAAAAAAAACTGCCTGGGCATAGTTGTTCCACATACCCAGGCCTTGAAGAATAATAACCGAGGCTGTAACAGGTTTAAGCAGGGGAAGCGTAATTTTCCAGAAAGACTGAAAAAATGAATATCCGTCTATAACAGCCGCTTCTTCAAGTTCAACCGGCATAGCCTGAACAAATCCTGAATACAGAAAAACGGAAAAAGGCAGGGCGTTAACAGCCAGCACAACAATCATTGCCCAGTATGTGTTAATCCCCTTAAGCCGAACAAGCAGAGTGTAGAGCGGCACCGTATTAATAATACCCGGAATCATCATGCTCAGAAGAAATATCATAAATATCATTCTGTTTATCCGGCTGTGCACTCTCCCAATGGAATAACCGGCCATCCCGGCCAGTATAACCAGCAGAGAAACTGAGCCTCCGGTTATAATAAACGAGTTGAGAAAAGCCCGGGCCATATTCGACTTCTGCCATGCACTGACAAAGTTATCCAAATGGAAATCGGGTATCAGGGTAATGGCTCCAAGACCGCCTTCAGGCCGTTTAAAGGCAATAAGTATAAGAGCATAAAAAGGAATAACCGCTGTAAATGCAACAATAAAAGCAGCCGTACTCTTTATAAAACCGGGCCTATTCATAAGAACTACCCACCTTGTTCAAACCTTTAAACGTAAAAAGAACCGGCAACAGAATAATGACAAATAAAATAATGGCCACAGCTGTGGAATAGCCGGTTTTATTCCCATAGCACATCCTCATTATGTAAATACTGAGC
Organism: Spirochaetales bacterium; assembly: GCA_002748225.1. Classification (GTDB taxonomy): domain Bacteria; phylum Spirochaetota; class Spirochaetia; order DSM-2461; family DSM-2461; genus UBA2779. The sequence continues at coordinate 3,125 of PDRU01000109.1, forward strand.
GATTCAGTAGCATATCCGGGGCCGCCATCTGTCAATGCCAATATAATATCAAACACAGACAGAGAACCTATTATGTTGGTTATGACGTTAATACGAATGGAAGGAAAAAGCTGTGGCAGCGTAATATATCTGAAAGTATAAACTCTTCCCGCTCCCTCAACAGACGCTGCTTCATAAATCTCTCCTGGTATGGACTGTAAACCGGCAAGATAAATAATCATGGTCATTCCTGCGTACTGCCAAACATTCACCAGAATAATCAAAACCAGCGCGGTATGCGCATTAAGCATCCAGTTGCCGGGCTCTACACTCATTTTCTCCAGCCATATGTAGAACAGTCCCCGCTCCGGCTGAAGAAGAAGATACCATACAGAACCCATTATCATCGGGCTGATAACCGCCGGAAGATACACAAGCCCTCTTACAATATTCCGAGCTCGGAAAGAGGTATGAAGCAGCAGCGCAAGAGCTAAACCGGCTATGTTCAGAAGCGGCGCCGAACCCAAGGCAAAAAGAAGAGTGATTTTCACATCGTTTAAAGCCCGTTTATCCGAAAAAAAACGGATAAAATTCCCCAAACCTATATATACAGGCCGGGAAAAACCGTCCCAGCTGGTTAAACTGAGCAGGATTCCCCTGAGAAGAGGGAACAGGAAAAACACAGAAAAAAGAACAAATGCGGGAAGCGCCATGTATTTATGCCAGTTGACAGTATTTATTTTCATTTTTCAGCCTGAAAAGGGAGCTGTTGCTCAAGTCTCTTCAGATTATTGCAACAGCCCCCATAAAATATTTTTAATTCAATTAATAAGCCGCATTCCAGATTTCTGCGTAAGCCTGGGCAAAGTCGTATGGAGAATCGTAATACCCGGTCAACAACTGCTGAATAAGGCGTCCTGCATCATCAACAGACAAATCCGAAGGCGCCTCAGTTGAAAAATTGATATTAACGTACTTCTTTACAGCCTTGTCCACATCGTCCTTGATGGGCGACCAGTCTGCTTTAACATCCGTAAAGGCAGAAGGCATCCCCCGCAGCTCACAGTAATCTTTCTGGATTTCAGGCCTAAACAGATAATCAAGAAAGGTAAATACAGCTTTAGAATCTGCCGTTTCAGAAGAGATAGCCAGAACCGAGTCTTCGGCTGTCAGCACCATGGGTTTATATCCCTTCATTATGGGAGGGAAAGGGCCAAAACCTATATTGTTTTTCATTTCAGGGTTCAGTTTTATTATATCACCGACAACCCACATTCCCTGATTGATAATTGCAGCTTTTCCTGAAGCAAAGGCTTCTTTCTGATTATCATAGGTTGCCGTTACCGCATCGCTGTTAATCAAACCTTTTTTCTGAAGCTCCAGCAGTGCTGCGGCAAAGCTTTCCATCAAGCCTCCAGGAATATCAAATGCCAGACTGCCCAACTGATTATCCAGAAAAGCCTGACGGGAACCGGGAATACCCATTTCCTGCTTAATGATTCCATGAACCCAGAATTCAATAAGGTGGCCCAAAGTCCAGGAATCCTTACCGGCAAGAAACAACGGGTCTACATCCGGATATGCAGATTTTACAGCTTCCAGATTGGCAACAAAATCATCCCAGGTTTCCGCGTCTTTGAGTCCCAATTCACGGAATATTTCTTTATTATAGAACAGACCTCCCATGGTGACATTTGTTGCCACTTTGAACTGTTTGCCGCTCTTCAAATCTGTACACAGGTCTTTTACTGAGGGAAGAATTCGGCTCCAGAATGCCTGATCTGAAATATCCATAAAAATACCCTGATCAATGAAATCCTGATTAACAACGGTTGTCAGATCGGGCACCTCTCCAGATGCCAGTTTTATTTTCATAACATTGGAAGCATCATTTTGATACTCATGTTCCACAATTATTTCAGGATGAAGATCCTGGAAATCCTTAATCATGTTCTCGGTCCATTCAACCGTTTCCACCCTTCCGGAGAAGTAATTCAATTTAACAGTATCCGAATTTCCCCCGGCCCACAGGGCCGCTGCTGACATAAAAATACAAATTACAATGACAAGTTTTCTATTCATCGCTTAACACTCCTTATTTTGCTGTATACAATTGCCCAACCTGATCAACGATCAGGAACATTGCGTGGGACCAGGTGAGAGGCGTTGCGACCGTCCCCCATCTTTCTTCCCACGTTTTAACCATGGACGGCTCATTGGTAATTTCCGTCATCTGTTCGGGCAATGAGCCGTCTTCTTTCTGCTGCCTTATCACCCAGTTCATAAGTGAGCCGGCCTCTTTCCGCCGTCCGACAAGATAGTAATACCAGGCCAGCCAACAGGAATGGATAATCCACTGTCCGCCCCCGTAATACGTATCTTCCGCGTATCTTTTGACACCTCCTTTTTCCAATAAATTTTCCTCTATTAACGCCACAGTCTTCATCATGACTGGATCATCCACATCAGCTAATCCAAACGGTACAGCCAGCCAGAGAAGGCTGGCATCAACAAGATCCGATCCCAGAAATTTTGGAAAGTACCCTCCGGCATTTAGATTGTCATAGACAAAACTCCGTACCTTTTCTGCCAGAGTTGATATACTCTTCTTTTTTAACCACCTGTTAATAGAAACCAGCCCGCCGTAAACGCAGGCCAGTGTAGACGGATGTATTCTGTCGGGGAACTCTTCCCAGCAGTCCGAATTGGGCAGCTGCCAGACCATTTGAAGATAATTAACAGTTATAAGGGCACTGTTTTTCCACTCTTCGGGCAGTTTTTTCCAGCCTGATTTGAATGCATATTCCGAGAGGCACCAGAGCCAGCTGCCGTACCCGTCAATTTGAAAATTAGGCCAGTCACTGTCATCCTCAGCACCGGAGGCCTTGTACCGGGCGCCAAGGAAATCATACATATCTGTTTTTTCTCCTGCAGTCAGTTTCATTTTTAGTTGAATGATTTTTTCCTTGCTGTTCAGAACAATTCGGCTGCACCAGTTGATAAATTTCTCTGCTTCCCGCATTTTTTCGTTCTGCATCATGGCATAGGCAGTAAAAGCACCATCCCGGAACCAGGAGTACTGATACTGGCTGAATGTGGGACCGGCAATTATGGCCCCCTCGGGAGTCTGGCTCTCCAGAATCTGCCGTATACTCTGCTTAACCAACACTTCTCGTTTGTTCAATCTTCCATCCTTGGCGCTACGTAAGCGCTTACCTAACATACAAAAAAAACTCACAAAACCCTGACGGATTTTCTTTCAACCACCCGGTGCGGCATAATGATATTCTCTGCTTTGGCTTTACTGAATAAAAGCTCAACAGCCCGCTCTCCCATTTCACTAATGGGTTGATGCAGCGTCGTTAAAGCCGGAACAGCCATCAGGGCATCCTGGGTATCATCATATCCAACAACAGATATTTCACCGGGAATATCAATATTTTGACTGTGAAGAAAAGTAAGCGCTCCCAATGCCATTTCATCGCTGGAGGCAAATACGGCAGTCAGGCCTGTATTCCTGCTCCACAACTGCTCCATTGCGTCAATGCCGCTTTGGAAGTGAAAATCGCCATAAGCCATAAGCGACGGATCGAAAGAAAGACCATGCTGCTCAAGAGCACCGGTATATCCTTCAATTCTGGGTCTTCCGGCTATGGGATCTTCCGGTGAACCGGAAATAAAGCTTATCCTTTTATGACCTTTATTTGCCAGGTATTGCGTTGCCGTATACGCGGCCTTTCGGTCGTCTACCCGAACAGAGTGAAACGGGAAACGGCTGGAAAAAGTGGCAATAAGCACTACGGGTATCTGCATTTCAAGCATGTATTCTCCGTATTCATCCTTCAGCCACTCACTGGCGAAAAGAACACCATCAACCCTTTTTTCCCCCAGTATCCGCAAATATTCCATGGTCCTTTCACCATTTCTGTCGGTGTTACAGACTATCACGCTGTAACCGCAGCTGTGGGCCCGGGTTTCTATACCGTGGATAAGCTGCGACGAATAACGGCTGGAAAGACTGGGCAGAAGAACACCAATAGTATGGGTTTTGCCGCCGGCCAGCCCTCTTGCCAGCACATTGGGGCTATAGCCCAGATTGCGGATTGTGGTCTCCACTTTTTCACGTGTTGCATCAGAATACCCAGACAGGTTGTTGATAACTCTGGAGACAGTAGCAGTGGAAACTCCAGCTTCCCGGGCAACATCTGAAAGTTTAATGGACACCGCGATTACTGCCTCCTTTTAACTTGTGCTCAGCATCAAAGTAAGCGCTTACGTTATTTTTAACCATGCTGAAATGCTTGTCAAGAAGAAATGTATCCGCTAAAAATTTTCAATTACCATATAAAACATCTCATTGCGAGATTAGAAATACTACGATATACTATAAAAGGCCTTGAGTTATTCATTTAAATTGGCAGGAACACTATTTATGGAAAAAGAAAAACTTTTAAACTCTCTAAGAAAAGCCTCAACCAGAAGGGAAATTGAGTTTATCTTTAAAGAGAATAAAGTCTTGGATCCCGCCGCAAAACTGGAGGCTTTAAAGCTGTGCCAGGAAATGGAATCTTTCTATACCCCAAATTACAATGATTTATCTCCTGAAGATAAATATAACTATGAAATAGGCATATTCCTTCAAGGGGACTGGAAAAAAAACAAACTATACGAAGCGATGGGGATTTAGGGTTGCCTTTTACTCTCAGTACAAAAGACAGAAATTTGATAGCTGAGACTTTTAACGTTAAGGAAAAAATAGTCACAATACTTGCAGAGGATTTTGAGTCCACGGTAAAAGAAAGAATCTCTCGGGAATTTCTTTCTCATGTGGTTTCTGCGCTGGAAAAGATGGCCCGGGAAATAACCGGGAACAAACTATTTATTATTGAATTGAAGCCGCTTGCAGACGGGTACAACGTTTTTTCCAGCAAATATTCCCCCCGCAGGTTTTTTACTGTTTATTACCCTGAAGACATGGAGCCCAAACAGAAAAGAGTGGGCATTGCTCATGAACTGGGTCATCTTTACGTTTTATTACTCCTGAAATTATCAGATGTTTTAGGAGGAGATGAAAATCTGTGCTCCATATTCTCAATATTAACAATAGCAGACCGGTGCCAATTCTATAAAAAAGACAGTTCTGCCTACACTCATGTTTCAGTGGAAGATATTATTTCCACAATGTCACTTCTTCATAACAGAACAATAGGAAAGGTAAACGTTTCGGAATAACATGAAACCGTTGAGATAACAGTCAGCGGACCGTGCGAGGGATGGCAGCGGTACCCCGCAGGAAGAGCGGCCGAAGCGACAGGCGGAAGCGACAGAGCCCCTCAGCAGAGGGAAGGTCCGGAATACCGGGGTGCAGGCCGGGGGTATCCGGAGGCCGCTTCCGAGGAGTACAAGCGTACAGCCCGGCCCGGCAGGGCGCACCCAAAAAAATCACAAAAAAAGTCAAAAAAGAAAAATTCCCGTGCAGCACCTGTTGCATATTTATTCACTAAAATTGTATATTTATGCAATGAACGAACGGGATAACAGGCTGAAGACCATCCGCGGCATTATCGGCAGTTCCAGAATTGCCTCGCAGGAGCAGCTGCTGGGTCTGCTGGAAGCTCAAGGGTGGAGTATTACGCAGGCCACTCTTTCCCGCGACTTAAAGGCCCTGCAGGTGGCCAAGGTGCCCGGAGGCGAAGGCGGTTATTACTACACGCTCTCCGGTAAGGGGAACGGGAATACGGATGAAGAACCGGCAGGAGAGCTTGTTGAAGATTTCAGACGGGGGTTTATTTCACTGGCGTTCAGCGGAAATCTGGGGATTGTCCGCACTCTGGCCGGTCATGCCAAT
>PDRU01000175.1 GCA_002748225.1 Spirochaetales bacterium
CCGTTCCCAGAACAGCCAGAAATACCAGAAAATGTTTCACCAGATTATCATACCATACAACCAAAACCCAAAACGGCCGCCCTGCCGGGCGGCCGCTCATTATTGAAACCGGTACACCGGCTGTTATTTTTTCTTTTTCTTCTTTTTGGCCTTTGCCCTGGCACGTTTTTCCGTTGCCTGTGCAATTTCTTCAGCCGTCTGCTTAACCGGTTCAGGCTGGTTCACAGCCTTAACCTTCGGCGAAGAAGAAGGGGCATGAGAGGAAGAAGAAGTGCCACTCATGCTCTTGTGTACTTTTGCCGACTCTCTTTCATGCCAGGCCAGCAGAATGGGCGACGCAATAAACAGAGACGAATAAGTACCGACAATAACACCCACAGCCAGACTCAAGGCAAAGGTCTGAATGGAGCCGACCGCGAACACCAGAATGGCAACAACAGCCAGCAGGGTTGTAATAGAAGTAATTAAAGTACGGCTGAGCGACTGACTAATGGAAATATTTACAACGTCCTTAAAGCTCTTGTCCTTTACAATACGGGAATTCTCGCGGATACGGTCAAAGATAACAATCGTATCGTTAAGAGAATAACCGATAATGGTCAGAACAGCGGCAATAGTGGCCGTGGAGAATTCCAGCTGGAAAGCCCCGATAAATCCCAAAAGAAACAGAACATCGTGAAAAACAGCGGCAATGGCGGACACCGCGTAATTCAGCTTAAACCGTACCCAGATGTACAGAAGAATAAGACCCAGAGCTATAAGGGTAATCCAGATAGTCTGTGTGGCCAGGCTTCCGGCAAAACCGGAACCAATATACTCTTCGTTTACCACAGTCATGCTGCCGAATTCCTTTTTCAGAATTCCGCTCACCTTTGCGGAGGTTGTCTGCTGGAAATTATCAACCGAATCGTTATCCGCAATACGGATAATAAAACGTCCGTCTTTTTCTCCGGCTGTCTGCACCTGCGGAGAGAATTCCGCCAGAGCTTTGCGGATGGCTTCTTCATCACCGGCAGCCGGAACATCGGCTGTAATATTCAAACCGGCCTTGAAGTCTATACCGAAGTTAAATCCGCCGTTGACAAAAAGGGTGTAGCCCCAGAAGCCCAGAATTAAAACAGCAGACAAAATTAAAGCAAGTACGCGGTAGCGTGTTACGTTGTATACTTTCATTTGGCACTCCTCCACGCAATGCTCACTTTCTGCCACTTAAAGCCTTCTGTACCCACGTCAAAAATCAGCCTGGATACAAACAGCGACGTAAACAGGGAGCTGATAATACCCACAGTCAGCGTGGTGGCAAAACCCCTTACAGGCCCCTTACCCAGCTGGGAAAGGAACAGAGCGGCTATCAGAGTGGTAATCTGGGCATCCATAACAGTCCAGAAGGCTTTCTTAAAGCCTGTCTCCACCGCCGCGGCGCGGCTTTTACCCAGACGCAGTTCTTCCTTGATACGTTCAAAAATAATAACGTTCGCGTCCACCGACATACCAACAGTCAGAATAAGACCGGCAATACTGGTCATAGTCAGCGTAAAGTTGAAACTCGACAGAATGGCTGTCAGGAAGAACAGGTTCAGAATAAGGGCCAGATCAGCTACCAGACCGGCGCCCTTGTACCAAACGGCCATAAACACAAACACCAGGGCAAAACCAATCAGAATGGCCTTCAGACCGGCCTGAATGGTATCGGA
>PDRU01000176.1 GCA_002748225.1 Spirochaetales bacterium
GTCAGCATGGAAAACGCGGCAATAAACGCGGTTCCGCCGCGGGCAAACAGAAGATACACCGGAGCGGTCAGTCCGGCATTTTTACGCGGAATATTCAGATTTTCCTTCAGATGAAGGACAAGATTTCCATAATTAAACAGAGGTGAACCGGAAACCAGCGCACCGGCCAGCGCGCCGGACAAACCGGCCAGATCCTTCCACGGTTTAAGGCTGCTGCCTGTTAAGCGGAGTATGAGAGGATACACAGCAGCCGCAAGAACAAGACAAAGCCCGTAGAGCATGCCCAATAATCCCCAGAAACGCTGGAAGTCGGTTACCAGCCGTGTCTGCATAACGGCCGAAGCACTCAAAAAAGCCAGCATAACAGGCATAAGAAGCAGAAAGAAACACTCCGCTCTGTAAAGAATCCGGGAAAGGGAATCAAAAACGTTATAGGAAGGTTCGGCAATTTCCCTGTCATGATGAAAATGCCATCCCAGTATGAACGCGGGAACCAGCAGAGTCAGAACAATTTTTGAATTACCCTGGAGAATTCCCCTGATCATCTCCAGAAATTTTACCGGCTGTTCCCCTGTATAGGTACTGGGAATAACCGGTATTCTGCCGAATTCAGGAAACCACGCGCTCAGCGTTCCCAGAACGGCCAGAACAGCGCTGGAAATCAGAACAAGAATGCCCGCGCGGAGAAGCAGCGTTCCCAGCTGGCCGCCGCGCCTGAGCTGCGTAACAGCAACCGGCAGTGTAAAGAAAATGAGAGGAAGAACAAGATAACGCCCCAGAAGAAGAGATAATTCAGCGCCCAAATTGATCAAATCAGCCACCTGTTGTCCTGAAGGCAGTAACAGACCAGCCAGAACTCCAACAGAAATACCAATCAGATAGCGGTAAGGTGTCTTCATGTAATGTCCTTTAATTTATTTAATAGTATCGACAATTCCCGACCCGCCGAAAGGACGCTTTCCCTCGGCGTACCGGTACCAGTTGCCCCGGAGTTTAGGCGGACGCTGCTGCCAGCGGTCTATAAGAGCTTCCGCAAAGCTTTCAGCATCGGGAGAGGTATTAACAAACCCGCAGCTCCACCATCCCGGCCGGTTATTCCGGATAACAGAAGCGGCGAAACTCTTAAACGCGCCCTCGGCCAGTGCGTCCAGCGGCTCCGGCGCCCCCCCCTTTCTGTGCGGAATAACCATTCCCAGAAAAAACGCGTCTTTCCCGCCATGCAGAGGCAGGGCTGTCAGCTCCCTGACCAGGGAAACATCACTTTTAACAGACTGCTCCAGCACGTTTTCCACCTGGGAGCTGTCCATTTCATCCAGAGCCAGACCGGATGATATATGATGATTCAAAACAAAAGCGGCATCAAGATCTCCGTGTATTCTCAATATTTCCCTTACCAGATTTTTTGTCGAGAACCAGGAAGCGCGGTTCCAGTTGAGTACGGTAAGATTTTTTGTTCCAGTCTCCGGGGTTTCGGATCCTTTTCCCGGCACTGGAGTAATAACACAGAACTCACGGGAGAGAAGTTTTTCTATAAGCTTCCGGCCGGTCAGCGTATTGCCTCCGGTAACAAGCACAACCTTGCTCATGAACGTAGTCTACTTTTCAGCTGAAATACCGTCAACGCTGAACCGCTTTTAAGAGCCGATCCAGTTGATATTCCGATCTTGCCGCGGCGCGGTGCCATTTACCAG
>PDRU01000110.1 GCA_002748225.1 Spirochaetales bacterium
GGCTGAGCGGCTTTTACAGGCCTTTTTGCAACAGGCCCCCCCATCAGTTTTTCCAGCCGCAGCATCAGTTCTTCAGGAGGCGGTGTTCCCGGAACCGCCTTCAGCAGATCTGCTGCCGCCTGACCGTCCGGCAGCCGGGACGCAGCATTCATTACCAGGGTTTTTCTGAGAAAACGCTGCAGGGAACGCGGAAGACGTTCAGGAAGGCGCTGCCTGTACCCCCGTACGGCACCCGGAAGGGCCTTCCGGATTGCGGCCGGCGTGGGACCGGTAATAAATTTACGCCCTGTAATCAGTTCAAAACAGCACACGCCCAGAGACCATATGTCCGAACGCTCATCCGCGCTGCGGGCATCTTCCAGCTGCTCGGGAGCCATAAAACCGGGAGTGCCCAGAGTCGTTCCCGAAGATGTAAGTTCCTCTGTCTCACCCGGCTCAAAGGCAATGCCGAAATCGCCCAGCTTAACCGAACCGTCCTTTCCCAGAAGCACATTGGAAGGCTTCACATCCCTGTGCACCACCCCCCGTGAGTGAATATGGGAAAGTGCCAGGGCAATACGCCCGGTCAGCCACTGAACTTCAGCCGGCGTCAGCGCCCCTTCGCGCGAAAGCAGTTCGGCCAGGGAAGAGCCCTCAACATACTCCATAACCAGATAGCGGCCGCTGCCTTCCTGAAAGTGATCAAATACACCGACAACATTTTCATGACGCAGCTCCATCATCAGCGACGCTTCACGGCGGAAGCGGTTTCTATGTTCCGCGCCGCCCTTGAGCATCAGCTTTTTCAGAACAACAGGCCGGCCGAGAGTTGGATGCTCGGCCTTGTAGAGCAGACTCATCCCGCCGCGTTCCAGACGTTCAGTTATTTTGTATTTTCCAATTGATTCGGGCAGCCGGCTCATGTTACCCCAATAATTTTTTCAGATCCCAGCGGCCGGAATACAACACAGTTAATATCCCGGCTCCCTAGAGATCCCTGAGTTTGATCGGCTGGGGTTCATTGTTTTCCCCGTGCATGTCGGCAAACTGACGGAGCAGGTCTTTTTCCTTACCCGAAAGCCGGGAAGGAATTTCCACTTTCAGCTTAACATACAAATCGCCGCGGCGGCCGCCGGCATTCAGCACCGGAACGCCTTCACCTTTTATCCGCAGCAGCTTGCCGTCCTGAGTACCCGATGGCACCTTGAGTTTAATACGCTTGCTGTCAAGGGTTTTTACCCACACTTCCGCGCCCAGGGCAGCCTGAGACATGCCAATGGGCAGCACACAGTACAAATCGTATTCGTGACGCTCAAAATGGACATGGGGACGGACATGAATGTAAACGTAAAGGTCGCCGGCGGGGGCGCCTTTGGAACCGCTGTTTCCCTGCCCTTCCAGCCGTATTCTTCTGTCCGGATCCATGCCCGCCGGAACTTTTACCTTCAGTTTCTGACGGGAACGCACAGTTCCGCTGCCCCCGCATTTTTTGCAGGGGTTATCAATAACCGTACCTTCTGCCGAACATGTACTGCAGGCTGTGGCAATGGAAAAGAACCCTGAATTGCGGCGCACCTGACCTGTGCCTCCGCACTGGGGACAGGTCCGCACACCTTCGCCTCCGGCCCCCTTGCATTCGCCGCAGACCTTCTGGCGGTCATATTCAATTTCCACTTCAACGCCGAAAACAGCCTGTTCAAAGTCCACCCGCAGATCGTAGCGGATATCGCTTCCCCGGTTACGGCTGCCGCGGCGTGCATGAGCGCCGCCCCCTCCAAAGAAAGATTCAAAAATATCGCCGAAACCGCCGAAGTCGCTTCCGAAGAGATCTTCAAAGCCCCGGAACGCCGAAGCGTTAAACGACGGACCTCCCATGTTTTCCACTCCGGCAAAGCCGAACTGGTCGTAAGCCTGACGTTTTTTCTCATCGGAAAGAACTTCGTAGGCTTCAGTGGCCTCCTTAAATTTCACTTCCGCTTCGGCGTTGTCCTGATTGCGGTCAGGATGGTACTTCACCGCAAGTTTGCGGTACGCTTTTTTGATTTCCTCGGCCCCGGCGCTTTTTTCAACGCCGAGAACCTCGTAATAATCACGCTTGGACACTTCCTGCCTACTTATCCTCGTCAACTACTTCGTAATCGGCATCTTCCACATCATTGGGAGACGGACCGGACGAAGCAGAATCGGCACCGGATGCGGAATCAGCAGAGGGTCCGCCGGGGCCGGCTCCGGCAGCATTACCGCCCGGGGCACCGCCCTGACCGGCCTGCGCCTTGTACATTTCTTCCGCCAGTTTCTGGGAAGCCTGGGAAAGAGCTTCGGTTTTGCTCTTAATGTCCTGAATATCGCTTCCTTCCAGAGCCTTCTTCAGATCGGCAATGGCACCTTCCACCGCGGATTTTTCCGCGGGGCTTACCTTGTCGCCGTAGTCTTTAACGGCTTTCTCCGACTGATAAACCAGAGAATCGGCTGTGTTGCGCACCTCAGCCTGCTCTTTTGCAACCTTGTCGGCATCGGCATTGGCTTCAGCTTCCTTCACCATGCGGTCAATTTCAGCTTCGGAAAGCCCGCTGGACGATTCAATACGGATTTTCTGTTCCTTGCCGGTTCCCATGTCCTTGGCCGACACGTGCACAATACCGTTGGCATCAATATCGAATGTTACTTCAATCTGGGGAACACCGCGGGGCGCCGGGGGAATACCGGTCAGCTCAAAACGGCCCAGTGTACGGTTGTGCGCGGCCATTTCCCGCTCACCCTGAAGTACATGAATGGATACAGCCGGCTGGTTGTCCGCCGCGGTGGAGAAAACCTGGCTCTTTTTAGTGGGAATGGTTGTGTTCTTTTCAATCAGCTTGGTGAACACTCCGCCCAGAGTTTCAATACCCAGAGAAAGCGGTGTAACGTCCAGCAGGAGGACATCGTTCACATCACCGCCCAGAACACCGCCCTGAATGGCCGCGCCCATGGCAACCACTTCATCAGGATTCACTCCCCTGTGGGGTTCTCTGCCGAAAAGCGCTTTTACAGCTTCCTGAACAGCCGGAATACGGGTGGAACCGCCAACCAGTATAACTTCATCTATATCGGAGGCCTTGTAGCCGGCATCTTTAAGAGCCTGAATACAGGGCTGCTTGGTCCGTTCTACCAGGTCGGAAGTCATCTGCTCAAACTTGGCGCGGCTCAGACTGTACTGCAGATGCTTGGGGCCCGAGGCGTCGGCTGTAATAAAAGGAAGATTTATTTCGGACGACTGAGTTCCCGACAGCTCTTTTTTGGCTTTTTCGGCAGCCTCTTTGAGCCGCTGAAGGGCCATGCGGTCCTGGGACAGGTCTATGCCCTGATCCTTTTTGAACTCTTCCACCAGCCATTCAATAATTTTCTGATCAAAATCGTCACCGCCCAGATGGGTATCGCCGTTGGTGGAACGCACTTCAAACACGCCGTCGCCCAGATCCAGAATGGAAATATCGAAGGTACCGCCGCCAAGGTCGTAAACGGCAATTTTTTCTTCCTTGTCCGCCTTGCCTATACCATAGGCCAGCGCGGCGGCTGTAGGCTCATTTATAATGCGCTTTACTTCCAGGCCGGCAATACGCCCGGCATCCTTGGTGGCCTGTCTCTGGGCGTCGTTAAAGTAAGCCGGTACGGTAACAATGGCTTCAGTAACTGTTTCGCCCAGGTAGTCTTCCGCGGTCTTTTTCATTTTCTGCAGAATGGCCGCCGAAATTTCGGGAGGTGTATACTGCTTGCCCTTAATATCAACACTCACCAGATCACTGGCGCCTTTAACAACCTTGTACGGAACCATGGTCATTTCACTGCTTACTTCGTCGTAACGGCGCCCCATGAACCGCTTAATGGAGTAGAGCGTATTCTCCGGGTTGGTTACCATCTGGTTTTTAGCCGTCTGACCAACCAGCCGCTCATCTTTGTTTGTGTACGCAACCATGGAAGGTGTGGTGCGGGCTCCCTCTTCGTTGGGAATAACAACCGGCTCTCCGCCTTCCATAACGGCAACACATGAATTGGTTGTTCCTAAGTCAATTCCAATAATTTTCCCCATAAATATCTCCTTTCAATCTCTTACTTCCATTATTCCGGAGCATTTTCATCAGCTTCCGGGCTTTCTGCGGCAGAATTATCCGCTGCAGGTTTTACTACAATTACCTTGGCCGGACGAAGAACACGTTCATGCAGACGGTATCCGGGCTGAAATACCTGTTTTACCGTTTCTTCTTCCACCTCCGGAGACTCTTCCACCATCATGGCCTCATGCAGGGCCGGGTCAAAGGGCTCTCCCGGCTGCCCCAGGCGTTCCAGACCGTAACGCTCGCTGAGCATTCCGGAAAACTGTTTTTCAATCATCACTACGCCTTCATGGAAGGAGGCATAGTCCTCGGATTCCGCAGAAGACTCAATGGCCCTCTCAAAATTGTCTATAACCTCAACCAGATCCGTCAGTATATCCTGATGCCGGAACTTGTGAGCATCCTGCTGCTGTTTAACCAGCCGTTTCCGGGTATTCTGATTTTCTGCCGCCATACGCAGAATTGTCTCATTCAGGGATGCCACTTGATTTTTCAGGCTTTCAACACTTTCCGGCTCTTTTGTTTCAGTCCCTTCGTCTTTTTCAGCATTCTGCGCTGTTTCGGCAGCATCGGCAGCTTCAGCGGCCTCAGCGGCTGCAGATTCAGGGGTTTCTTCTTCTATGCTTTCTTCGGAGCTCATTTTCCTCACCGTCTCCTTATGTTTCTGATGAATAAAATAATCAAGGGCTGGAAACAGGGTCAAGAAAAACTGCACTTTCGGAGAAAAAAGAAAAAACTTTAGAAAAATTGATTGTCGCATCCAGAGAAGCGCAATAGAATATGGGTAATGATTCGCAAGGTTTACATGAACGGACAAGTCAGCACACTCCTGGTTTTCGAAGACCGCGACCCTGAAACGGGGTTTAATCCCATTCTGGAAGCTCTCAAGGAGCAGGCAGAAAGAATTGAGAGTCTTGAACAGCAGAACCGCGAACTGGTACAGAAAGAAGAACTGCTGGCCCACCTGCTGGAAATGACAGCCAGAACCGGAGAACTGATGAACCGAAGCCTCCAGGCGCTTGAACGGCTGGAAGACAACATGGAAGCTGAAGAGAAACCGGATCAGGGACTGGGCGAACAGCTCTGACATGTACCCATAAAACATTTTATTGGAAATTCATCATCAAACACTGTCAATATCTTGTTTCTGCGATATAATGTCCAGATAAGTATTACTGCAGCGCTATCATTTATACGTGATTTTATTGCTCAGTCAGCAGGAGTTTTTATGAACAAAAAGAGAGTTATCAGCAAAATGAAAAACATCCGATTTTTCCGGCTGATTATGTTTTCAGCCATGCTTTTTACAGTACTGACCGTTCCGCTCTTTGCCGAGCCGGACAACGGCCGGTTCCTTCCGGAAAAAGAACAATTCTCGGCCGGAAACATGTATGTATCACTGGAACCGGCAAAAATGCAGATACCCCTCTCCTTTGCCAGGTTCGGTATTACATCCATGACAAAACTGGGATACGGACTGGCCGGAGAGATCGGCTACAACTGGGATGGATGGCTGATCGGACTCAGCTCCGGTTACTCAGGCTTCGGCCGGGGTGTAGGCGATTACTCCCTGATGGAAAATTTTAATACCATTTCCATTGGGCCGCGTATTTCCCGTGTTCTGAGCAGCCGGACTTTGAAATTCCTGCCTGACTGGCTGGAACTTGTACCGGTTGTGGGATTTGGAGCCAACTTTTTCAAAACCGACTACTACAAATCAAAAAGAGCCAAAGATGAAAACCGCATGACCCATGTCGGATACGGGGACGTTGTTGTTATGTATGCCCAGCTGGGACTCCACGCTGATTTTTACCTGGGTACAGACTGGGCCATACCCTACGCGGGTATTGAATACAACATGTTTGTTGACCGTATTGGTCTGGCAAGCCTTCCCAATATTACCATTGGTGTACGCTCCTACCCCTTCCGTTTCTTCGAAAAGAACAAAAAAGCTGAAAAGAAGACCGCCGGAGCTGAAAAACAGCCCGAAAAGAAGCCTGAACCTCAGGCTGAGCCCCAGCCTAAGCCTCAGACTGAAGAACCCTCCGGACCGCCGTCACTGAAAATTACTGTAGAAACACAGGATTTTACTCCGGACGGCGACGGAGTAAACGATAAGGCTGTATTTAATGTCCAGACAAGCAGCCTGGACGACAGCTACACCGGCTGGACCATAACCATACTGGATCCCAAAGGGGCGGTTTTCAAGGTTATGGAAGGAAAAGGTCTGCCGCCGGAAAAACTGACATGGAACGGCTACAGCGACGAGGGAATACATGTCGAATCGGCATTGGTATACCCGCTGACCATGCAGCTGCTCTCCGAAGACAGCGAAAAGAATTTGAGTTCCGAAAGCTCTATTGAAACGGGAATTCTTGTTGACAGACTGATCGACGGAAATTTGCGCATCAGAATTGTTTCCATATTCTTTGATCCCAGCGCGGCAACCTTCAACGTTATTACCGAAGAACAGAAGCTGGCCAACAAACGCACTCTGGATAAAATAGCCCAGCAGATAGGCAGATTCCCGGAATACAACCTGGTTATTGAAGGCCATGCCAACAACACCAGTGGTACCGAAGATGAGAATATTAAATTTCTGCTTCCCCTTTCCAAGGAACGGGCAGAAGTAATATCAGCTGAACTTGTCCGCCGCGGCATACCTGCTGACCGAATGTCAACTGTGGGACTGGGCGGTAATTTTCCCATTGTTCCGAGGGAAGACAAGGAAGGATGGTGGAGAAACCGCCGTGTTGAATTCCTGCTGAAGAAAAACTAGGAGAAAAAAATGAAAAAAACAGCAATATTATTTGCCTTGCTGGCACTTTTATTCACCGGATGCTCAGACTTGTTTGAAAGTCTGGCCGGTGCAGCAAAAACGGGAAACGATAATGTTTCTAATGTACCCGGAAACGGTCTGGACGCCGGACTTGTTGTAGAGGCTCCCTGGAACCCCTCAAGGCCCGGCAACCTTATAACTTTTGATAAAGACACATATACCTACAATGTGACAATGGGCACCAAGGACAGCCCGGCCAGGATAACCTGTCACCCGGAAGATCCGAACGCCCATGTGGTCTACACAGCCTACCTTATTGAAGATGAAAATGGGAATATAATTGAACCCCCGCAGCAGCTTCCGGTAACAACAGAGGGCGGCGGCGGATTAGTAACCTATCCATACGGCAAAACGAAGGTAATTGCCACCATTGTAGCTGATGACCCCACCTACACAACCAGCTATGAAGTTATTCTGGAACGCACACGGGATGCCGGGCCAAACGGATACTCCCTGCTGGGAGATATGACCCTGACACCGGGAAATAACTCCGGCCTGGAAACACTTATGACTGTGTCCCCCGCTTTTACCCCTGAGAACACAAGCTACCGTGCAGACGTGGATGAAGACGCTGATACTCTTACTGTTGACGTGTCCGCCTTTGACAACGCAGACATTTCTTACGTAGTAAAAGACAAAGACGGTAATGTCATTCAGACTTTATCGGGCAATCCTCTTGTTGTGGATCCCCTTAACGGCGGCTACACAGAAGTTATTATAACTGTTGCTGAAAATGGACAGCCTCCCCGGGACTATGTGCTGAACATCTATAAACCCGGTGATGATTTTACCAACCTGAAAGAAATATCCTTTATTCCCGCGTCGGGCCTGGCAAACGGAATCGGCACTCTTTCACCTCCGCTGAGCATCAGCACCCAGGCAGGCGGAAGCTACTCTGTGAACGTATCCAGTAACGACGCTACTCACAAGGAAGGTTTTACTCTCAATGCCGTGCCAAGGCACAAGTACGCCAACATTACAAACTATTCCATTAATAACGGCGCGGCCATTACACCCGGAGGTGTTATAAGCGGTCTTCAGGACGGTACTACTACTGTAACAATTGAAGTAACAGCCAAGGACGGAGTAACGGTTAATACCCATACTCTTAACATTATAAAGGCTCCGGATACTTCCAGCGAACTCAGCGGTATTACGGTTAGAACCGGAGCAACATCCGGAACAACAACACATCTTGATCTGCACAACACCGCCGTGGGCGTTCCGCTGGCAAACCAGAACTTCTCAGCACCGCAGAATGCCGGCAGCTACAACAAGATCGACACAAACGACAATTACGCGGAAATTGTTCTGACAGCCTTTGATAAAGACTGCGTTATTGCCGTTACAAACGTTGTCAATAACGCCATAACTCCGGCAGCCCCGAACTTTACTCTGAATACTCCTCCGCGCACATTCCATACCAGTAACCTGCCGGACGGAGAAACCGTTGTTACTTTTGCAGTGACACCGGAAAGCGGCGCTCCCGTAAGAACTTTTACCGTAACACTTACAAAACCGGATAAAGACGACGCGCTGATTAAAGCCATGACGCTTACTCCGGATAATGG
>PDRU01000111.1 GCA_002748225.1 Spirochaetales bacterium
ATAGCGCTTAAAGCCCGGCGGCTGAAAGGCGAAAAAGCGGTGCCTTATATTCCTGAAACACTTCACATAGAGGTACCGGCTCAGGGCGCTTCAAATTTCTTTCTTTCTCAGGCAGCCCGCAGCATTACACTGGTCAAAGATAATTCCTTTCCCAGCCCGCCGCAGCAGTCAGGAAGCGTCCTGCTGGCCGGCTCCTACCCGGATTTCTTTTCCGAAGGACTGCGCCGCTACCCGGAGGCCCGCACATGGTGGCTGAACTACCATGCCACCCGCGCGGAATATGAAAATGACGGCCGAAGGCTCCTGCAGACCGCCCGCAATTACGATACGGTTATTGTTCTGCTGCCGGATGCCGACATGGCCATGCTGCTGAATGAACTGAAACCGGTTGCTGAAAAAGTTATTTTTATATCAGTACTTTCGCCGGCCCATCTGGACGCGCTTCCGTGGGCGCGCACAGCTCTGGCGGCCTACGGCACCGGCAGCGACAGTCTCCGTGCCGCTTTTGCTGCTCTGGCAGGCGATTTTATCCCGCAGGGCAAACTGCCCATACCGCTTGAATACAGCCAATGAAAACGTCAGAGCAGACAGACGCTTACGCCGGTTCACACTGGCGCCGGATACCCCCAGCATTATTTGAAGCGGTTAAAACCTATCTGAAAAAAGACGAATGGCAGCATGTAGCCCTCACTTCCCGTCTGGGTGAACGCGGCGGTAAGCTGTGGGCCGCTGCCGGTGCCGGCGGGCAAATTACCGGAGCTGTGTATTTTTCGCCTTACGGAGTACTCCTTCCGGCCTACACTCCCCCGCCGGAGAAAAAATTTTTCCGTCAATTTCTTCAGCGCAGAAAAAATAAGCTCTACACGATCATCGGAATGGGAGAAAGAGTTATTCATCTGGAACTGCTCATCAAAGCCGCTCCTTCTGACGCGCAGAACTACCGTCTGCTCACAGCGGCAGGCCCCCTGGAGCCCTCCGGCTTTTCACCGGGCACCGCACTGAAACTGCCCGGCCGACTGACTGTCAGCCGCGCCCGGCCTGAAGATACTGACCTGCTCTGGCCGCTTCAGAGAGCCTACCTGAAAGAAGAAGTGTTCCGGCAGAACCGCCGTTTCAGCGAAGAACAGGGACGCAAACTGTTCAGACTGAATCTGCAGAATCAGATTGTATATTATGCTTCACTGGACGGCCGGCCGGCAGCTAAAGCCGCCACAAATGCCAGGGGCATGCAGTGGGACCAGATAGGGGGCGTGTATACGGTACCGGAGCTGCGAGGCAGGGGCCTGGGCACTCATGTCGCGGCCCGTCTTCTGCAGGCAGTGCAGTCAGAAAAAAAACAGGCCTGCCTTTTTGTTAAGCCGGACAACACGCCCGCGCTTTCCCTGTACAGAAAAATGGGTTTTCAGGACCGCGGAGGATTCCGCATATCCTACTGGAAATAAACAAAGGCAAAAGCCTTTTTGTCAAAAGAGCCAACATCGGTTACAATATGGCCTGGTTGTTTTAACCGGTTGAAAGCTGCTGCTGCCCCCGGAGGATACAGCATGAAAATACTTATCGTAACCAGTGAAGCTGTTCCCTTTGCCAAAACAGGCGGCCTGGCCGATGCGGTTCCCGCTTTGGCCGCCGCCATGAAAAAAACTGGACACGATGTCCGCGTTATAATGCCGCGCTACTACGGGATAAACCGGGATGCACTGACAAAAACGGCCGCGCCTCTGGGTGTACCGATGGGCGGAGGGGAAACATGGTGCGGAGTTTTTACAACTTTTCTGCCGAATACCAAAGTGCCGGTCTATTTTCTGGATCAGGAAGAGCTCTACGGGCGGACAGGGCTGTACGGTCCTGACGGCTCTTCCTCCTGGCCGGATAATGACCGCCGCTACGCGTTTCTTTCCGCGGCAGCCTTTCAGCTCTGCCGCAGCCTTCAATGGATACCCGACATTCTTCACGCGCACGACTGGCAGGCAGCGCCGGCAGTCTGGATGCTGGCCGTCAGGGAGCGGTTCAAAGACTTTTCGCACACCGCTTCCGTGCTGACCGTGCATAATCTGGGCTATCAGGGTATTTTTCCCGTGAGTTCTCTGGGGGTTTTTGACAATGATTTTCAGCAGCGCATCCATGCTTCCGGAGGGCTGCAGTTCGAAGAAGTGAACTTTCTGGCAGCCGGCCTGGCCCATGCCGACCGCATTACAACTGTCTCCCCCACTTACGCTCAGGAAATACTCCGGGATGAATACTCCGAGCGGCTGGGAGCGCTTTTAAACAGCCGGAAGGACCGGATAACCGGTATTCTTAACGGTATGGACTACAGTGAGTGGAACCCCGCTTCTGACAAAGCTCTGGCACCTGACAACTATAATGCGCGGACTCTCAGAAAAAAAGAAAAGGTAAAACTGCGTCTGCAAATGGAAATGGGCCTGCCTCTCAACCTGGAAATACCTCTGTTCGGCATGGTAACACGGCTGACCGGCCAGAAAGGTGTGGATTTACTCATGGACGCGCGGGGAAGCGGCACGCAAGCCTTCCGGGAAGGCCGCGCGCAGCTTGCCGTTCTTGGAAGCGGAGAGAAGTACTTTGAAGATGCCATGAAAAATCTGGCCGGCTGTTTTCCGGCCTCTGTAGGTGTCCGGCTGGCTTTCAGCGGCCCTTTGTCCCGTCTTATTGAAGGGGGATCAGACTTTTTTCTAATGCCCAGCCGGTACGAACCCTGCGGTTTGAACCAGATGTATTCTCTGCGCTACGGCACACTGCCCGTAGTCCGGCACACAGGCGGCCTTGCCGACACAGTTACCGACCTGAACGGGCACCCTGAAAACGGCAACGGTTTTGTTTTCAACAACGCTGATGCCGAAGACATGGGAGACGCAATCCGCAGAGCTGCCGAATTCTTTTCTGACAAAAAAGCCCTGAAAGCCGCCCGCAGGCGGGCCATGAAACAGCGCTTCAGCTGGATTAATTCAGCACAGGGTTATCTGGAAGTGTACGGAAAAGCATTGGGAAAATAAGGCGCGCGTCAAAATTCAGGATTTATTGTTTTTCAAAGCTTCCACCAGATCGTCATGAAAGGGAACGGTTTTCAGCCATACATCATGGGAATCGATAAGGACATCCAGGTACTCGTTTAATCCGTCAGTCAGGGACAGAACAAGAGACACAAGCATTCTCATTCCGCTCAATTCGAGAAGCAGGGCATGAAACTTTCTGTCCAGCTGCATGGAAAAAATATTTTTTTCAGCTTCCGCGAGCATCTGCTGAGACAGCTCGGAAAGACGCTGTAAATCCGCATTGGAAGCCCGTTCCACTGCACGGTGTATGGCAAGCTGTTCAAGCCAGATCCTTATATCCAGCAATTCCCTGTAGTTCACCTTCATGAGCTTTAAGCGCAGGGAACCGTCGGGAAAATTCTCTTTGACAAAAGTTCCTTTTCCCTGGGAAACCTCAAGAATGCCCTGCTCCACCAGCGTTTTTAAGGCTTCACGGACAGTGTTTCTTCCCACAGAGAATTTGTGCGCCAGAAACCGTTCGGAAGGCAGCCGGTCACCAGCTTTCAAACCTTCCGTACAGATATAACTGCATATCGTATCGCTGACTTTAACATAGAGAAAATCCTTTGAAACCGTTCCGTAAGAGGAATCTCCGCTGGCCATTTATTCTTTTACAGCTCCCGCAGTTAAACCTTCAACAACAAACTTCTGCATTATCGCAAACATAACCGCCGTTGGAAGAAGAGCCAGAACACCGCCGGACATCAGCACACCCCATTTGACATCGTATTTTCCAATAAGAGACTTCAGTCCTACCGGTATTGTCCACATATCCGCGGTACTTATAAATATGGTTCCGGCAATCAGTTCATTCCAGGCACCGATAAACGCAAAAACAAAAACAGCCACAATACCGGGAATCATGACAGGAAGAATAATTCTCAATAGACTCTGAATCTTTGTGCATCCGTCCACATACGCCGCTTCTTCCAGGGTGTAGGGAATACGTTCAAAAAAACTCCGCATGGTTATAACACAGAAAGGCAGGTTCATAATCAGATAAAAAACAAACAGACTGAAACGGGTATTGATTAAACCCGATTTGGCAAAGATAAGATACAGAGGAATAATAACCAGAATACCGGGGATCATCTGGGTAACCAGAAAGAAAATCAGAATACTTCTTTTACCGCTGAACTCATATCTGGCAAAGCCGTAACCGCCCAGTATGGCCAGTAAGGTAATGCATATTCCGGTAGAGACCGAAACAATCAGGCTGTTTTTCAGCATGCGCCCGTATTTGTACATGGAAAAAAGCTGCTGATAGTTCTTCAGGGTAAACGTATGCGGGTAGTAGGTCATTTTCTGGGCGTTGATTATTTCCTGATGCGGTTTAAAGGAAGTAGCGGCCATCCAGTATATGGGAAGCAGAACCAGCAGAAGAAAGAAAAGAAGAACAATAAATTTTATGCCATGCTGTAAAAGCGATTTTACTTTAATTTTCATTAGAATTCTCCCGCTTTGCTGTATTTGGAAACTTTAAGGAAAAATACGGCATACACAACAAGCACAATAATAAGCAATACGCCCAGAGCGGAAGCCAGCCCGAAGTCGTAACTGGAAAATGCCCGTGTGTACATAAACGACGGCAGCGTTTGAGAATAATTGGCCGGACCGCCATTGGTAATAATAACAATGAGATCAAATGAGTTAAAAATCCATATAGTCCTTAAGAGTATCGTAACAATAATGGTGGGTTTGATGTACGGAATTGTTATTTGAGCAAAGCGCCGCAAAGCCCCGCAGCCGTCCATATGGGCTGCTTCATAGACATCGGCGGGAATAGACTGCAATGCCGCCAGGAGCATAATGGCAAAAAAAGGTATGCCCATCCAGATCATGGCAAAGATAACAACCAGAAGAGACAGCCCCGGTGTTCCCAGCCACGCAATATTTTCACCGACAGAGCCGAAAAGGTGAATAAGATTATTCACAATTCCATATTCACCGTTAAAAGACCAGCGGTAAATTAAACCTATAACAAAGGCGGAAAACGCCCAGGGAAGAAAAACAATGGCCTGATACAGCCCGCGGCCGAAAAATCTTTTTCTCAGGGCAAAAGCCAGAGCCATTCCCAGAAGGAACTGGCCTGTAACACTGGCCACAACATAGAGCAGCGAATTTTTTATAATCAGCCAGATGTCGGAATCAGAAAAAATCTTTCTGTAATTGTCCAGACCGGAAAAATGTATTTTATCCGGAGCACTCAGATTATACTCCTGAAAGGCCATAACAGAACTGTTGAGCAGGGGAAAACCGAACATAAAAAGCAGAAGAAGAAATGAAGGCAGAACAAAAATATAGGGTTCAAGCTTTTTCTTTGCAAAAAAATCTGTCTTTGCTCCTGAAGAACGCCTTTTGCGCATTTTTCCGAATACAACGAGAAATATAATAAACAATACTGTAAGATAGAGGATCAGCTGCCCAATACCATTCTTCACCGTTTTCTCCTTTCAAGAGTAAAAGTTTCAGGCTGACCTGCCGGTCAGCCTGAAACCTTTCAGTCAGAAAATAAAATTAAAATCAGTCGCTTAAACCTTTTGGCTGTTCAACTGCAGAACCCGGATTTTCCTTCAGGTACTCTTTCATTCTCTTTTCAAGTTCATCAGATACATTCGTCAACGATGTTGCGGCATCCTGCTGACCCAGCAGATACTTCTGCATTTCTTCATGCATGGCACCCTGGTGCATATCGGTGTAATTAAAGGGACCATAGGCACAGGGAACAACCATGTCGGGATCGTTAAGCTGCTGGACAAAGGTGGCATAGTATCCGTCAGGACCGTAGAAAGGATCGTCTCCAACAGCTTTCTTGATGGGAATAAGACCCGTCAGTTTGCAGTATTCAATGTTGTTTTTGGGATCTGTCAGATATTCAATGAGCTTCCAGGCGGCATCAGGATTCTTGGAATGCGTTGAAATGGAATACGCATAGGGAGAATTAACGGTGTTATAGATTTTGCCGTCCTTGTCGCTGCGCGGCATGGGCATAACCATCCACTGGTCATCTTCCATATTTTCAATACAGGTAGCCGCAACTTCAGAGTCGTTGATCAGAGTTCCTGTCAGGCCGCCGGTAAAGTTGTCAACCATTTCAATAAAACCCCAGTTGATGGCATCTTTGGGAGCATTGCCGTCCAAATAGAGTCCGTTCCAGGTTTTATACCCTTCAATACACTCGGGAGAGTCAAAAAGAGCTGTACCATCGTCCGCGTAAGCTTTTCCGCCGTTGAGGCTTTCAAGGTATACAAACAGGGGATCAAAGGCTCCGCGTGCTCCGCGGAAAGAAGTTCCGTATCTTTTTTTGCTTACATCGGTCAGCCTGCGTACGGTGTCAAAGAATTCCGAATAGGTCCAGCCTTTGGCGGGATCGAGTTTCAAACCGGCTTCTTTGGCCCAGTCTTTCCGTACGAATACACCTTTAACCATAACACCGTCAGGTACTGTGTAGGTATCGCCGTAGAGTTCTTTTTCACTTTTCCAGACAAGCTTGGTTACTGTATCAGCATACTCATCTTCGGTTCCGGCTACATACTCATTGAGTGAGCGTACCCAGCCGGCAGAAGTGAACTGTCCCAGCCAGCCGGCCCATGTTGTCATAACGTCCGGCAGCTGCCCGGAAGAACCCAGTACAATGAGCTTGTTGGCAGCATCATCCCAGGGAACACTTTCATAAACAACTTCAATACCTGTTTCTTCCTGGAAGCTCTTAAAGACACCTTCAAAATAGCTCTGGCGGACAGGGCTGGGGGAAACATCCAGAAAACGCAGAGGCTCTGAACTTCCGGATCCCATAACCGTTCCCGGGCAGACAATGAAGAGTGCCAGGATACCAAACACGACATAGATGCGCATTTTCGACATATACATACTCCTTTTCCGGGAATTTTATCCCGGTTAAATTTTATCCAAAGCTGATGACAAATCAGCAATTAAATTGTTTTCGCCTTCCAGACCGCAGTGAAGCCTTACCAGTCCCTTGTTGTCGAGTTGCAGAAAATCCATCTCCTGCTGCCCTATGTAGTACAAAGGACACAGTGCCAGACTTTCATATCCGCCCCAGGAACATCCTTTGCCGAACAGTTTGAGATTATCTATAAAAGCAACACCGTTTTCAGGTTTTCCCTTTAATTCCAGACTCAGCAGCCCGGTATGGCCGCTCATCTGTTTTGCAATAAGTTCTGATTGCGGATGCGACTCCAGCCCTGTATACATAACACGTTTGACTTTCGGGTGATTTTCCAGAAAACGCGCAACCTTCAGTGTAATTTCCTGATGCCGTCTGACACGGGCCTCCAAAGAGCGCAGTCCCCTGATAACAAGCCACGACTCCATTGGACCCAGTATTGCGCCGTACAATTCCCTGATGTCATTAACAAGCCTGTCTATCAGCTGCATATTGCTGGAAATAAGCACACCTCCAATAACATCACTGTGTCCCGAAATATATTTGGAAAGTGTATGCATGCAGATGTCAATTCCCAGATCAAGAGGATTCTGAAACAAAGGCGTAGAGTAAGTATTATCAATGTAACTGATAATGCCGTGTTTTTTGCAGATTTCCGCGATGGCTTTAAGATCAACTACGGTAAAAACAAAAGTTGCCGGACTTTCCAGAATCATTAAGCGTGTTTCCGGTCTGACGGCCCGCTCAATTTCTTCCAGATCCAGCCCCGAAACATAGGAAACATCAATGTTGTACAAGGAAGCAAAATGCGTATTCAAAATGCGTTTTACCGGCTGATAGACATCCCTCATGCAGATAATATGATCACCGGAGCGGCAGACAGCGGTAATGGCAGCGGCTGCGGCGGCCATTCCGGAAGAAAAACAGACAGCTCTGCTGCCATGCTCCATAGCAGCCAGTTTTTTCTCAAGAATAACGGTTGTAGGATTCCCCAGGCGTCCGTATACAAACTTGGTATCCTTGTTTATTCCGGCATCCACATAGTCCTGAAAACTGCTGTAAACATGCAGTGTGTTCAGGAACACCGGAGGAACAACAGCTCCAAGGTATTGCTCATAATCATCCGCAAGATGCGTCAAAGACAGCCGCTGACTATCCAGCTGGTTCACAGAAGCTCCTCCATCAACTGGTTTTAAAACAGAACCTGTTGTCTCACGTTATACTTCCGCAATTCACTTGTCAAGAAATAACTCCCGGGCATCTGAACATTTTTCCTGGAGCGGCCGGGGCCGATGCCCCGCGCGTAAAGCAGGCTACTCCAGATAAGACGATTCAAAGAGGTTCAGACCTTCTGCCTTGAGATTAACCATTCCCCGGTTGTCCTGAAACAAAAGACGTCCGTTTCCGTAATAGTCTATTCGGAAAGGATACGTTCCGGCCGGCACATTCAGATCAATGCCATAAGCGAAAGCCGGAAAAAATCGGGAAGTGCGTAAATCGGCATTCTCGGTAAGGTCCACCGTTACATCCATAAGAACAGCCAGCAGCAAGGTTAGAAAATCATTTTCAGATGCGCCTCTAAGAGCAGATTTACCGGTTTCCTTGGCTATAACTTTAGAAATTGTACGGATAACCGTCCGCCCCATAACAAGCGGCTGGCGCTGCATGAAAATTTCGCGGGATACTGCCTGCATATTTTCAATTAAGGAAAGTTCCCGGCTCTGGCTGCCGAGATTCAGAACAATGCGGTCTACCTGACTGCCCTGCTCAACCATAACAGGATACTCCAGTTTATAATGATACCCGGCGGAGACGCCCGGAAAAGGGATAATACTAAAACCGGAGAGTTCTTCATTATATTCCTCATTCTGCCCGGAGGTATTGATAATGACCGCATGCTCAATGGTTGTCAGATAAAATGTCTGAGGTTTCTTGACAGGAGAAAGACCTGTAAAACTCAAAACGCTTAAGCGGGCCGTTTCTTCTTCCGGGCAAACTTCGGCAAAGACAGGCGGCAAAAAAGGGTATATGGAAGGCTGATCTTCAAAAGCATGAAGGAGTTTTTCATATTCAATTCTCATGTCATCCGGGCTGTTGTCCAGCCGGTAAAGAAGATATGAGAGGTAACGGGCCAGTACATCGTTATGGAAACGGCTTTCAGCAACAGGAATAACCCCTTTTGCTTTTTTGGAAGAATTATACTCAAAGGCGGCTTTACGGTACTTGTCTTCCAGACGTTTTAACTTAATCTGTACTTTTCTCACTTCCACCAGAGCGTCATCTGTCATTTCCAGGGCTATGTAGTTCAGACATTTAAAGACATTCAGGTAGATATCTTCATAGTCTTCCCCTGAATACGCCAGGGCATTGTCGTTGAGAAATCCCGACGAGAGAGACTTGCTGATACTTTTAGTTAACAGTTCTTCCATGCCCTCTTCAGCAGCGCTGAGAGCTTCATTACTTTTACTGTACTCACCGGCAAAGTGATAGAGCATGCCGGTATCAAGATAGAAAAGAACCCGGTCTTTCTTCCTGTAGCCGCTGTTCTTATACTTTTCAATAAGCTCGGCAGCTCCCGAGAAATCGCGCCGTTCCAAAAGCTGCCGCGATTCAAGATACTGCTTCTGAAAAGTTCTGGTACTGGCGCAGGAGCCGAGAAAAACCAGTGCAACAAAGCTGACGAAGGCCGCTGTATGAAGAGAAGCCTTCATGCTTTTTACCAGCCGGCCGCGGAATGTTTAATTTGTTTTTTTACCTCATTAGAACCAATCCAGACTTTCTCGTTAGTCTGCAGGTGAATCAGTTCCATGCTGACCTGATACTTTACAACAGTCTGGCGCTTAACTGAATCGGTAATGGAAGTAATGGTGCCTTTCATCATGTAGTCCGCCCCGGTCTCAGCCGCAAGTTTTTTGGCTGTCTCTTTTGTGGCATTGGACTGTTGATCCAGGCGCTCGTCACGGACTTCTTCCCGCTCTTCACTGCTGGCCACAAACCGGACTTTCCCGCTGTTAAGCAGCTCTTTTTCAATATCTTTAACAAAGGTTAATACTTCAATATGCTCTGAACTCTTATTCCGGATAGTTCCGACAATAACAACAGGTTTTTTTCCGTTTTCTGCCACAAAATCTTTCAGCCACGGCCTTGCCAGACAATCAGCAACAATGTTTTCCGCCGTAAGACGGGAATCAGTATCATTCCAGTGGCCGCTCAGATCTATCACCTTGTTATTTCTCGTTCTTTTCACCGAGACAGACGCGCAGGAACCCAGCAACATAACTACAAGCAGAATGAACCATATATTCTGTCGTTTCACAGTCAACTCCTTGTCTTTCAGACCAACTCAGAATAGAAAAAGTTATTTTATCTGTCAATTAAAAGCAAACCGGTTTCTCTTTTCCTTACAAAAAATATATATTGGAAGAAACGGAGTTTTTTATGGCCGGAATAATGGAATACATTCAATGGAGGGGAGATTTACCCTTCGCGCAATTTCCCCTGAATCCTGTAGATAATTTAATTTTCTCAAAACTTTCCTATCTGCAACTGAAAAATGCTGTTGGACAAAAGGGTGCCAGAACACTCAGGGAAACTGCTCAGGATATTTTTGCGGACAATACAAATAACGCTCTGGGCGTACTGCTGACGGGTGAATTCAAACGCATGCTCAAACTTATGTCGGACAGCAGGCGCTACGGCAGTCTGATTATCCGTGACACCCTGGAAATATACGATGAAGAAGTGGAAATTCAATTTGCTGTTACTGTTATTGAACTGAACCGAGATACGGCATATATAGCGTTTAGAGGCACAGATGACACCCTGATTGGCTGGAAAGAAGACTTTAAAATGAGCTTTATGGACGAAGTACCGGCCCAAAAAATAGCAGTAGATTATGTGAATAAAGCCGTGCCTCGCTTCAAATACAAAAAAATATATCTGGGCGGCCATTCCAAAGGAGGCAATCTGGCCGTATACGCCGCAATTCACGCGGAAAAAAACGTGAAGGACAAAATAGTTACTGTATACAACAACGACGGCCCGGGATTCAGAAAACGTCTGCTGGATACAAAAGAGTACCGCCGGGTATCGGAGCGTATTGTAACACTGGTTCCCCAATCTTCAGTTGTGGGTATGCTGCTGGAACACGAAGAATCGTACAGGGTTGTTCAAAGTACTCAGCATGGTCTTTTTCAGCACGACGGATTCAGCTGGCAGGTACTGGGACCGGATTTTGTCTACCTGCCCCGTGTAGGCGACGACTGCATTACCGTAGACAGAACGGTAAAAGAGGTTCTGCTGACTCTCAGTGATGAACAGAGGGAAGCTTTTATTAACACCTTTTTTGAAATTCTGGATATGAACAAAAACCGCACTTTGACCGATATGAAAAAGGACGGATTAAAAACACTGTATTCCATGTCCAGGAATTACCACAGTCTGGATAAAAAAACAAAAAAAGCCATCAGCTCTAC
>PDRU01000180.1 GCA_002748225.1 Spirochaetales bacterium
CTGCCGGGCAGCGGCCGTTTTTTGTTGTATAACGATTTGATTTATTCAGCGGTTTTTCCTGTGGAAAGAAATTCGTAAATGGACGCGGGAATCTGTATGCCTTCACGCAGTGAGTGTTCAAGATTGCGGCGCTGAATCTCGCCGGGAATAAGAATTTCTCCGGACTCTTCTGCTGCCGGCTGGGAGTGAAGGCTGTCTATCATGCTCTGGGCTGTTTTGAAGGTGTTTTCGCCGCCGAAAAGACGGGGATCAATAATCAGATGAAATCCCGCAAGATTGCGGAGAGATGAAAGATCGCCGTACATAGATTTAATTTGAGGTCCGTAAGCACCGCCGATGAGCAGTCCGGTGAGGGCTTCCACCATTATGTTGATTCCGAATCCCTTGTAGCCGCCGAAGGGGAAAAGGGCAAAGGCCTTATGGGGGTCTGTTGTGGGACTGCCGTCTTCTGCTACGGCCCAGTTGTCCGGGATGGGG
Organism: Spirochaetales bacterium; assembly: GCA_002748225.1. Lineage (GTDB taxonomy): Bacteria > Spirochaetota > Spirochaetia > DSM-2461 > DSM-2461 > UBA2779. The sequence goes on from PDRU01000180.1 coordinate 478, forward strand.
GTGTTGTTTTCGCGGGCGTAGAATATTTTGCCGAAGGCCACTTCGCTTGTGGCCATGTCCAGGAGTATGGAGTCTTTTTCTCCGGGGAAGCCGAAGGCAAATGGATTGGTTCCGAAGAATGGCCGGGTGCCGCCGAAGGGTACAACGGCGGAGTCTGTATTTACGGCGCATACGCACATCATTTTTTCTTCCAGCGCCATGTCAACGTAGTAACCCAGTGAACCGCAGTGACTGCTGTTGCGTACGCCGACCAGTCCCAGCCCGTGTTCTTTGGCCATGCTGAGAGCCGATTCTGTTGCCCGTTTTGCGGCTGTATGGCCAAAGCCGCCGCCGGCGTCAATAATGCCTGTCACACAGGAGCGTTTCTGCAGGGAAAGATTGGGCTGGAGGTTTATTCCTCCCTGGCGGACTCTGTTAGTGTAATGTTCGGTGCGCAGGACGCCGTGGGAATGTATGCCGCGCAGGTCGGCATAGACAAGTATGTCGGCTATGGTCCGGGCATCAGAAAGACTTGTCCCCACTTCTGTCAGGCGGGCAATGACGAGTTCTTTTAATGGTTCGGAATGAATGGTAACCGATTTTTCTGCCATGCTGTTTTCTCCTGTCTGTGAGGGTTGCACTATTGGTGCGGCACTGTCACTATTATACTGTAATTTGAATTATCAAGTAAAAGCGGGTAAAAAGATGAATGAGAATCTTGTTAAGAAGTTTCGGGAAACCGGAATTGTGCCGGTTATTAAGCTGGAAAGTCCGGATAAGGCCCTTCCTCTGGCGGAGGCGCTTCTGCGCGCGGAGCTGCCGATAGCGGAAATAACTTTCCGGACGGAAGCGGCCGAGGCGTCTATCCGCAGTGTTGCCCGTACTCTGCCGCAGATGCTGGTTGGTGCCGGTACGGTTTTAACGGTGGAACAGGCCCGGCGCGCGCTGGATGCCGGAGCCCGGTTTGCTGTAACGCCCGGTTTTAATGCCCGGGTGGTGGAGTTCTGTCTGGATAAGGGGCTTCCGGTTTTTCCCGGAGTGAACAGTCCCACGAATGTGGAACAGGCCATGGAATACGGGCTGACGGTTTTGAAGTTTTTTCCGGCGGAGGTTTCGGGAGGCACGGCCATGCTTAAGGCTCTTCAGGGGCCTTACGGCGGTATGAGTTTTATTCCTACCGGAGGGGTGAATCCGGATAACGCGGC
>PDRU01000181.1 GCA_002748225.1 Spirochaetales bacterium
GTAGGGCGGCGCGTAGGCGTGTTCAATTTCCGTCAGATCGGCAATGGAACCGCCCCGGCGTATTACTGTGGCAATGGTATCAATCCGCTTGTCCACACCCTCGTAGCCCACTATCTGGCCGCCGTAAAGCCGGCCGTCGTCGGGGCTGAAGAGAATTTTAATGGACATGGCCGTCGCGCCGGGGTAGTAGCCGGCATGGCTGGAAGAGTGGGTAATGCAGCTTTGAAAGGGAATTTTCTCTTTGGAGAGCACTTTTTCCGATACTCCGGTTGCGGCAACGGTCAGGTCAAACACCTTGGCCACAGCCGTGCCGATGGCACCCCTGTACTCCGATTTATTGCCGAAGGCGATGTTGTCGGCACAGATGCGTCCCTGTTTGTTGGCCGGCCCGGCCAGATAGGTAATGGTGGGCACACCGGTTATGGGAGAGGGAAATTCAATGGCATCGCCCACCGCGTAAATATCCGGGTCGCTGGTGGCCAGGTATTTATCCACCTTGATGCCGCGGGTTGGGCCAATTTCCAGTCCGGCCTCTTTGGCCAGAACCGAATCCGGCCGGACACCGATGGACAGAATCACCATGTCGGCTTCCAGCTTTTGACCGGAATTCAGTTTCATGGTGATGTTCTCGGGGGTTTCCTTAAAGGAAGAGACACCGTCTTTCAGGTAGAACTCCACACCCTTCACCTTCAGATGCTGGTGAACTTCCGCGGCCATTTCGTAGTCCAGCGGCGTCATAACCTGAGCGGCCATTTCCACTATGGTCACAAACACTCCGGCTTCGTGGAGATTCTCGGCCATTTCCAGACCGATGAACCCGGCCCCGACAACAATGGCCCTCTTGGGCCTGTGTGTATCCAGAAAGGCCTTAATGGCGTCTGTGTCCCGGACGTTGCGGATGGTGAATATGCGTTTGGATTCAATGCCGTCCAGCGGCGGCTTGACCGGATCGGCGCCCGGAGAAAGTACCAGCTTGTCGTAGTTCTCTTCGTATTCCGAGCCGTCCCGGAGATTTTTTACTTTAACGGTTTTGGCTTTTCTGTTGACAGAGAGAACTTCACTCAGGTTGCGGACATCCACATTGAGCAGTTCGTTGAAACTTTCGGGTGTCTGGACAAAGAGCCGGCTGCGGTCGGCAATGGTGCCGCCCAGGTAGTAGGGCAGGCCGCAGTTGGCATAGGATATGTATTCGCCTTTTTCAAACAGTACTATTTCAGCTTTTTCGTCGTTTCTTCTCAGGCGGGCCGCGGTTGTTGCGCCTCCGGCCACTCCGCCGACTATCAGGTATTTAGCCATATGTGTCTCCTTGGATATAGGCTTATCTTACTATATTCAGTTTTTCTTTTGCAGGGGTTTTGACTGATTTTCCGGCTCTTCTGACGGTTTTCCGGTGCCGCACTCTGTCTTTTTGACGATATTTGGGTATAATGCGGCCGTGAGGCTGGAATGAAAACGGTTTTATGTTACGGTGATTCCAACACTTGGGGTTACAATCCCCTGTCTCCCGGAAGCCGGCATCCCCATGAAAAGCGCTGGACAACGGTGCTGCAGCGTGAGCTGGGCGGCAGCTTTCTGGTTATTCCCGAAGGACAGAACGGCAGAACCACCGTCTGGGACGATCCCCTGGAAGGTCATAGAAACGGGGCGGC
>PDRU01000185.1 GCA_002748225.1 Spirochaetales bacterium
AAAGTATAACCGGATCTTTTTCGTTTCCCGATTCCCTGTAACAAAGCTCCCCCCCGCTGAGGGATATTTTCTTTTCCTGCATTTTTCTTCCTCCCCGCTTCTGTTTGTCTCCGTTTAGAACAGCAGCCCCATGGCCTGGGCTTCTTTTTCCAGATTTTCCCGGAAGTCCGGATGAGCAATGGAAATAAGCAGCCGGGCACGTTCGGCAACGGTTCTTCCTTTCAGCTGTACAGCTCCGTATTCGGTAGCAACCCAGTCAAGATCCTGTCTGGGTACGGTTATATTTGTTCCCTGGGGCAGCATTGGAACAATGGTGGACAGACTTCCCTTCTTTGCTGTGGATTTCAACGCAATAATACCCTTTCCGCCTGGCGACATTTGAGCTCCGCGGTGTGTGTCCAGTTGTCCTCCGGTTCCTGAATACTGAACATGACCAATTGATTCAGATGAAACCTGTCCGGTAATGTCAACAGAAATAGCCGTATTGATGCTGGTCATCAGGTGGTTCCGGCCCAGTATTTCCGGTTTATTCACGTAGCTGCCGCGGAGTATAAGTACGGATGGATTGTTATCGATCCAGTCGTACATTTTTTGTGAACCCAGGGCAAAGGTGCAGATGAACTTCCCGGGCCACAGGGTTTTTTTACTGTTATTGATAACACCTTTTTCAAATAGTTCAATCATGCTTTCGGTGAACATTTCGGTATGAACGCCCAGGTCTTTCCTGCTGTCCAGGAGAGCCGCCACTGCGTTGGGAATTCCCCCAATGCCAATTTGGACAGTGGCCCCGTCAGGAACAAGTTCCGCTATATGGCCGGCAATTTTTTGTTCTGTTTCGCCTGGTTCCAGCAAGGGAATGACAGGCAGTTCACTGTCGTATTCCACCATGCAGTCCACCTGATTGATGTGTACATGGGTATCGCCGTGCGTCCAGGGAACGTGCCGGTTTACTTCCAGAACAACATGGTCGGCAGCTTCTATAACTTCCATTTCGTAGGTACTGGATAATCCTATGCTGAAAAATCCGCTTTTTTCCTGCATGGGCGTTGCCGGGCCCCAGTAGGTTATGGGAATGCCTTCATCCTTCAGGGCCTTGAGCCGGTCTCTTCCGGCCTGGTGCAGGTTGTTGGGAATAAAGGAAACAAGGTTGTACCCCCGGGAGGCAATTGTTCGGGTTGAAGGACCGTAAAACCAGTTTTCATTGAAGAATTTCCCTTCATATTTTTTGTCTTCGCAGAAAGGAAAACTACCCATGTTCAGACAGCTGACAATTCTCAGAAAGTTGAAATGCTCAGCAAATTCATGAATCCGGGACATGAATCCCGGAGGAGCCATTGTTGCCATACCCACAATGACAACACCTGTTTTGGGAAGGCGCTGTACTGCTTCTTCAAAAGAAACTGTTTTTTTTATGTATTCACTTTTCCATTTCATTTTTTATCCTCTTTTCCTGATACATCTCATTCTACAGCATAAATCTGTTGTTAGTCAGCTTTACCCCATCGAATTGCCGCGGCTGCCCAGACAAAGCCCAGCCCCGCGCCGACCATAACAATGTTATGTCCGTCTTTTATCTTTCCGGCAGCCAGACCTTCCACAAG
>PDRU01000187.1 GCA_002748225.1 Spirochaetales bacterium
AAACAGGGAATGGGGTATTCCTGTATTCTTTTAAGTGATTCAGAAAGCTTGTCCGGGGATAAATTCTGAATATAGGCGTATTCGCCCTGGCCGATAACCTGAATGCGTTCACCGGCAAACTGATTAAAAAAACCGGCCAGCGCAAGCCCCGGCCGGTTAATATCAGCGGAAATAACTTCCCGTACCAGACCTTTCCGGCCGCACATGCAGCGCAGCTGCAAAGTATTGGGCGGTTCCGGTTCGAGATCGAGCAGGTTCAGTACGGTGAAGTTTCCCATAACTTAGTGAGACTGCATTTTCTCTTTTTCTTTATTGATTTTGACCACCGTTTTATCAAACAGGGCGTCAATAGCTTTAAAAAGATCGCGGTCGCTTACTTTGATATGTCCCATCCCTCCCCAGCGGAAATGGATATTGGACTCGGCGTTGTATTGATCCTGGGTTTCCTTATCCAGGATGATATGAAGATCTGCTATATGCTCGTCGACATGCTGCAGACGTTTCAGTTTCTTGTCGATATACTCCCTGGTGCTTTCTCCGGGGCTGTAGCCGTGTGTTCCTTTCACTTCTACTGTCATAAAAACCTCCTGATAGTTAATTATCGGTTGTAGGAAGAAGGCAAATCAAGCTCCTTCCTGTATTTTGCAACGGTTCGGCGGGCCAGAACAATGCCTCTGCGGGCCAGAAGATCGGAGAGTTTCTGATCTGAAATGCGCTGAGAGGGGTCGGCGGAGCCCAGAATTTCCTTAATAACTTCTTTGGCGGCCACTTTGGAAACTCTTGATCCGGATGACCCGGCTCCTGAAATGGAGTTTGTAAAGAAATATTTCAGTTCAAAAAGTCCCCAGTCTGTCTGGACGTACTTGTTGGTGGTAATTCGTGAAACTGTGGCTTCATGAACCCCTATTTCCTCCGCCACGTCCTTAAGGGTAAGGGGCCGGAGGTTCCGGGGGCCTCCGGAGAAAAAATCCCTTTGAAATTCCACAATGGATTTTGCGGCTTTCAGAAGCGTGTTGTCTCTCTGGGCCAGGCTGTTGATAAAGTAGCGGGCGTCTCTGGAATGATCGGAAATAAAACGCTGAGCCTCCGGGTTGCCGGCGGCATCTTTTTTTATGGCTTCAAAAGAGGGATCAACCCGGAGAACCGGGAGTATTTCGTCATTGAGAATAAGAACATATTCTCCTTCTTCTTTCCGTACTGTCAGATCCGGGTAAATGTACTGGGGCTGCTGAATAGAAAACATGCGGCCGGGAAAAGGATTCAGAAAACGGATGTATTCTTCCCAGTCTTCCCATTTGTCGCGGGAAACCTTCATCTTCAGCCGGACATCTTCGGCCCGTTTCTTTTCCATAAGGGGCAGCGCGTCGTTCAGGAAGCGGCTGAAGTCTTCCGGGCCGTCGCCGCGTATGTCAGACTGAACCAGCAGCGATTCCTTCCAGTCTGTGCATCCGCACCCCATCGGTTCCAGTTTCCGGACGGTGCTGAGGGCTTTTTCCAGAACGGCTGCCGGTGCTTTTCCCGCCAGCAGTGCCGGGTCTTCCTGGTGAAAACCGTCTTCATCAAGATTCCAGATGATTTTTTCAGCCAGTTC
>PDRU01000112.1 GCA_002748225.1 Spirochaetales bacterium
ATGAATCTGTTTCCGACGCAAGGGAACTGATGAAAATAGAAAAAATCCGCCGGCTGCCTGTTATTGATGACAAAGGTGCTCTTATCGGCATAGTAACGGAGAAAGATATTCTTTATGCTTCGCCGTCCGCTGCCTCTACTCTGGATGTGTGGGAAATGACAACCCTTCTGGCACAGCTGAAGGTAAAGGATGTTATGACGCCCAACCCTCTTTTTTGTTCTTCCGATACGCCGGTGGAGGACGCTGCGCGGATTTTATCGGATAACAAGATAGGCGGTCTTCCGGTTGTTGATGACGGTGTTCTTACCGGTATTATTACTGAATCGGATCTGTTCCGCATTTTTATTGAGCTGTTTTCCAGCCAGGAGAAGGGCTTACGGCTGACCGTTCTTATTCCCGATGTTCACGGAGAACTGGCGTCTCTGGCCGCGGCTATTAGAGATGCCGGGGGCGATTTTATTTCTCTGGGCTTTGTCCGCGGGGATAAGCCGACCAACCGGATGGGTATAGCCAAGGTAGCCGGCCTTTCCGAAGAAGAGCTTCGGAAAACCGTGGAACCGCTGGTTCTGGAAATAAAGGAAATAAGGGAAGTTTAATCCGGCTGATTACAGCGGCAGATTCAGCATTACCCAGGTAACCAGTACCGAGGCGCTTACCGGAACAATAAGATTTTTGGAAAAATGAGCGGTCAGGGCCGCGGCTCCCAGTCCGCCCAGCGCCGCCCAGGGACGGCCTGTGGCTTCCAGCGCGTTCCAGGAACCGGGGAAGATCAGCGCGCCCAGAGCGGCTGTGGGCAGTATGGTTAGAAAACGGCGGATGCTTTGAGGAATTTTTTCGCTTTTGGCTATTAACCAGGGAAAGATCCGGATAAAAAAATTCACCAGCGCGCAAAGAGCTATAATGGTGAGTATGCTCCAGTTCATTTTTCCTCCCGGGGAATAAGGGCCATTCCAATAATGGTTCCGCTGAGCATGGCAATAACAATGTTCCAGCCGGTTCCCAGCCCGGAGAAGGTTTCCAGGGCTGTGTTTATAAGAGCCGCGGCGGCGGCTGTAATAATCCAGGGCCATCCCTTTTTCAGATCCGGCAGCAGAAGCGCTATGAAAAGCCCGTAGAGGCTGGAGACCATTGCCGCGCTCAGGCTTTCGGGCAGTATTTCTCCGAAAAACCATCCGCAGAGGGTTCCAAGGTTCCAGGCAAGCCAGGGAAACAGTTCCACCGCGGCCTGATACCGGGGCGGTACATTGCCCTTTTGAGACACGGTCAGTGCAAAGGTTTCGTCTGTAACTCCAAAGGCCAGAAGCGGCCTCTGAAAATACCGGCCGGTTTGAACTTTCCGGGCCACTGCCGCGCTCATAAATAAATAGCGGAGATTAAGAAGAAAGTTGGCAATCAGAATCTGCGGACCGGAAACGCCGGCCGCGATAAGGTTCAGAGCCATGAACTGCGCGGCGCCGGTATAGACAATAAAGCTGAACGCAAGAGATTCAACAACGTTAAGACCGGTGTTCCGGGCCAGGAGTCCAAAGGCTATGGAGGCTGAAAAATATCCCAGTATAACGGGAGATGAATCCCGAAACCCCCTTGAAAAACTCAGCGGCGGAGAGTCCGGTGTCATTTTCCGTCCAGAATAAGGCAGATTTCTTCAGCCATAATATTCATGGCTTCCCGGAATTCCTCCGGGCTGAGCGCGTATGAAATTCGAAGACACTGCTGTGAGTGCTTCCATTCCTTTTCCAGTCCGAAAAAGAAATATTTACCGTTAATAACCAGTACGCCCCGTTTTTTCAGCCGTTCATAAAGAACCGTGGAACTGACGGGCAACTCGGGAAGCCACAGCCAGAGAAACAGCGAACCTTCACATTCGTGAATTCTGTAGGGGAAACGGCCGCCGACAGCTTTCTGTATGGATTCTATGGCCTGCCGCGAACGCTGGAAGTAGAAGGGGCGGACAATGCTGCGGGAAATGCGGAGAATTTCTCCCGAGTCCATAAGGGGCTGAACAATGGCCTGTCCTATATTTCCGGTTGACAGACTTATAATGGCGCTGCACGCGGTCAGCGCTTCAATAATTTCTTCTCTGGCCACGACAATGCCGGTTCTTACCGAAGGCAGACCCAGCTTGGAAAGACTCATGCTTAAAATAATATTTTTGTTCCACAGGGGTTTGTTTTCGGTAAAGATCATATTGGGAAAAGGCATGCCGTAGGCGTTGTCAATAATGAAGGGAATGTTTTTTTCTTCCGCCAGCGCGGAAAGACCGGCTATTTCTTCGTCTGTCAGAACGTTCCCGGTAGGATTGGTGGGCCGCGATACACAAAGCGCGCCGATGTCGGAAGAAATTTCCAGATTGCTGAAATCTACCCGGTACTTAAAAAAGTTTTCACGGGTCAGTTCTATTTCGGCCGGCCAGGAGACAAGTGCTTCTTCCTCTATTGTTTGATTGGCATAGCCTATGTACTCGGGACAAAGGGGAAAGAGAATTTTTTTAACGGCCCGGCTGTCTTTTCCCGCGGTTTTGCCGGAAAAGAGGTTAAACAGATAAAAGAACGCGGTTTGACTGCTGTTGGTTACGGCAATGTTTTTTTCTGTAAGGTTCCAGCCGAATTCCCTGTTTAACAGTCCGGCAACAGAATGAAGAAAGTCAATTTTTCCGCGGGGCGTACTGTAGTTGGCCAGTATTTCGTCCAGTTCCTGCCCGTTGCTTAAAATTTCCTGGATTCGTTTTCTCCAGAGTTCGTTCATTTCCGGAATATGGGCAGGATTCCCCCCTCCAAGCATGTGCACGGATCTGTCTCCGGCCATGGCCAGGCCCATATCGTCCATTAGTTCAAGAATGCCGCTTTTTCGGGAAAAACGGCGCGCAAATTGAGTATCTGTCATAGGAGTCTCCGTTTGTCAGATTAGCCCGGGACGCGGTTTCGTGCAAAGGGTTTTGTAACAATTATCAGGTGTATATGAATTATTTTTTCATTGTTGATCCGCGTAAGACAAGTTTAACATCCAGTTCCTTGTTCTTAACAGAAGAGCCTTCAATAAGAAGATTCATGCCCCGGACGGTCTCCTGCCCCAGGGCAAACATGTCATAATGGACGGTTGTCAGCGCGGGAGAGAACAGGGCGCTGGTTGGTAAATTGCCGAAACCAATAACAGAAACATCTCCGGGAACTTCTATTCCCTGCTGTGCCAGACAGCGGACGGCGCCCCCTGCCACCGTGTCGGATGCCGTAACAACAGCATCAAAATCCACACATCGGGAAAGAAGCTCCAGTGTTGCTTCCGCGCCGGTGTTGCTTCCGTATCCGCAAATAACCATAAGTTCGGGATCGTATTCCAGATTTGCTTCGTGGAGAGCGTCCAGGTATCCGCGGAAACGATCCAGGCTCAAATATACACCCGAACCGGGAGAGTCCAGTATGTCCAGTATGGATTCAGGCGTACAGATTTTTTCCCAGAAGCTGGCAAAAAACGCAATGCGGCGGTGTCCAAGAGACAGAAGATAACTGGTAGAGAGGTATCCGCCCTTGCGGGTATTTTGATACATGTGGACAAAACCGGGATAAACAGAGGGGTTGCGGGCCGCAATAATAACCGGCATGTTCCGGAACGCGTTTGTTTCAACAAAATTGCCGCCTGTTGCTACAGGTGTGTATATAAGGCCGTCAATAAGGCTCCGGGAGAACTGGTGAATTAATTGATTTTCTATTTCTTTTTTGCCCTGGCTGGAGGCCACCATAATGGTTTTACCGTGTTTCAGGGCCTCACGGGTGGCTCCTTCTATAAGAGTGGAGAAGTAGGCGTCCTGCAGCTGGGGAAGGATCATTCCAATTATACCGCTTTGACTTCCCCGTACAGCTCTGGCGGCAGAATTGGGTTTATACTCCAGTTTTTCTGCCGCTTCCTTCACCCGGTCTACCAGTTCCGGGCGTATTTTTTTTCCGTTGATAAACCGGGATACGGTGGCAACGGAAACCTTGGCCAGTTCTGCCACATCTTCCAGGGTGGCAATGTTTCTCTTTTTCATGAGGATACGGTCATTGCCGGTTTTTTCTGACGGAAAAAGCGGTGTAAAGCAAAGCTGATCAGAAAAAATCCCGCCCCTATTAAGCCGGACATAAGGCGGGGGAAAATAAGGAATATCGCCGCGGTGCCCAGAGGAAGGCGGATAAAGAACGGCAATTCTCTTTTGAAAAACCAGCCTTCAAGCGACGCTGCCAGAAGCAGAATTCCGGCAACCGCTTTTACCAGGTTGAAGAGAATCATATACCATTGTCCCACAAGAATGAGGGATGGTCCGTAAACAAACATAAAAGGCACAAGAAAACCCGCAATGCCTATCTGGAAGGCCCTGAATCCGGTTTTCATGCTGTTGGAGCCTGAAATACCTGCTGCCGCGTAGGCGGATATGGCAACCGGCGGCGTAATGAAGGAGATAATGGCGAAGTAGAGAATAAACAGATGCGCGGCCATTAACTCCACACCCATGGATACAAGTGCCGGTACGGCCAGCACAGAGGTAATAATATAAGCGGCTGTTGTCGGAAGGCCCATGCCCAGAATAATACAGGCCAGCATGGTTAACAGCAGCGCCGGAAAAAGATGTCCGCCGGAAAGACTTATAACAAGCTGGGTAAAGCGCACCCCCAGTCCGGTCAGTGAAACAATACCGATAACAATACCGGCGGAAGCACAGGCCATTGCAATGGGAACCGCAATTTTGGCGCCGTGAATTAAGGCTTCAGCAAGTTCTTTGAACAGAAAGCGTTTTTCCCTGAAAAAGGTCCAGATAAAACTGACGCCAATCAGAATAAAAATGGTAAAAAGGCCCGAACGCATGGGGGAGTACATTCGGATAAACAGGAAATAAATAAGGGCCAGAAGAGGAATGGCAACGTAGTAGCCTTCTCTTAAAAGTTTTCCCACTTTTGGAAGTTCCTTTTTATCAACACCTTTCAGTCCTTTTTTGCTGGCTTCAAAATGAACCATGAAACTGACGGAAAGAAAATACAGAACGGCCGGTATGGCCGCGGCCAGGGCAACCTGATAGTAGGGAATACCCAGCATATCGGCCATGACAAAAGCCGAAGCACCCATAACCGGCGGCATAATCTGCCCGCCGGTAGAGGCAACCGCTTCCACGGCTCCGGCATATTCGGAAGAGTATCCGGTTTTTTTCATTAACGGTATGGTGAAAGCGCCGGTTGTAACCACATTACTTACCGAAGAACCGGAGATACTGCCCATAAACCCGCTGGCAATAACCGCCGTCTGGGCCGGGCCGCCTTTCCGGTGTCCGGTCAGGGCATAGGAAATATTGATGAAAAAATTCCCGGCGCCCAGTTTGTCCAGCATGCTGCCGAACAGAATGAAAATAATAACAAAGGTGGAGGAGACCGCAATTGGAATTCCAAAAACACCCTGGGTTGTCCACACCAGATTGTCGATCAGACGCCAGATGGAGTATCCCTTATGGGCAATAACAGACGGCATGTAGCGGCCGAAAACGGCATAGGCAATAAAGGCCAGAGCGACAATGACAATGGGCATGCCGACCGTTCTGCGGGTTCCTTCCAGAATCATTATTACAATAATCAGCCCCAGTATCTGTTCAAAGCGGTCGGGGCCCATAATTCCGCGGTTTAATATCTGGTCGGGACTCAGGCGGAACAAAAATATCAGGGCCGCGGCGGTTACGGCGGCAAAAAGAAGAATTTCATGCCATACCGGCGCTTTGTTTTTATGAACAACCATGGCCAGGGCCAGCAGGGCGAACAGGTGTATTCCGCCCTGAAGGATGGGGGTGAGAACGCCGAAAAGGGCGGTGTACAAGTGAAAAAAGGAAAAGGCCAGACATACGGCCAGAATAACAACAGTCATTACCGAATTTTTTTGTTTCATAAGCAGCCCTTATTGCGTAACCCGGAGAATAAGAAGATTTCCCGGTTCTCCCAAATCCGGAAAAGAAAAAGATGTTTCCGAATTTTTCATGGTGATTTTCATTTCCTGTTTGATGATGTAGCCAATGCGGTATTTTATTTCCGGATAGCCCTCATGATTCCGTATATATACGCAGTTGCGGTTTTCTTTTTTTTCATGTTCAGCATCGGGGTAGCGGCTTCCGTGGAAGTCGTATGAGTCGGTGTCGTACACCATCTGAACCGGAACAATCCGGCAGTTTTCCAGAATAAAAGACTCTTCAATAAAGCCGCGGTCGTAAGACTGCTGATAACAATATTGAATTTTCCTGACATCTTCTGCCGGAAGTTTTAATACCGTTTTACGGCGCGCCGCATTGTAGATGGTCAGAAACCTGTGCGGCGCGCCTGCTGTAAACAGCAGCAGGGAAAAAACAGCAAGGAGCGTTATACGCCCGGCTGTTTTTTTCCTGTTAATCAACGGGGGCACATTTTGCCGGAATGGCCAGCCCTGCTTCTTCGTAGTATTTTGCCGCGCCCTTGTGCAGGGGTATGGCCAGGCTGGAACAGGCATCGTTGAACTGGGTGTAGCGTGTTACGGCCGCATGAACATTTATCCAGCCGTCTGTGTTTTCCCAAATGGTTTTTATGGCCTGGTACACCAGTTCTTCCGGCATGTTTTTTGTTGTGTACATAACAACGCGTGTTGTGGGTGTTGTTACTTTATAATCCACACCTTTGTATGTTCCTTCCGGAATAGTCTGTCTGGTGTAATAAGGGTGTTCTTTAAAGAAGCCGTCGTCAGCAACGGGAATCATTTTGATGTCGAAGGTGGAGGTTAGATCCAGCAGAGCCGCGGATTTCAGGGGATGAGTACAGATAAAACCATCCAGAATGCCGTCTTTAAGGGCGCTGACCATTTCTGAGTCGGAAATGAATTCCGGAGTAATGGAATTGTAATCCAGTCCGTAATAGGCCAGAATTCTTTTGGCTGCCGCTTCACCGCCGCTTCCCGCCTGACCGACGCCAATCCGTTTTCCCGCAAAGTCGGCCACGGAATTTAAATCAGAATCAGCCGGAACAAAAATCTGGACCCAGCCGACAACGGTTCCGAAAAGGGAGCGGATATCCTTAAACTGTTTTCCTTCATAGGCGCCCTTGCCGATGTACGCGTGGTAGGCTACTTCATTCTGACTGATGCCCCATTCAACATTTCCCTGCATCAGGTTCCGGACATTTTCCAGCGAGGCTCCGGAGGATTCCGCCGAAACCGTTACACCGTCCAGGTTGGCATTCAGAACTTCCGCCATTGCCACACCCATTGGGTAAAGTGCTCCGGCGGTGCCCGCGGTGGCAATGGAGAAGGCATTCAGCTGTTCCTGCTGTCCTCCGGCCCATACGCCTGCCGCCAGAGCCGTTATTAATAAAACGGCAAGAATAGTTCTTTTTTTCATAGCTTTCTCCCTTTTTTGTTTAGCAGCATTAACGCTGAAAACGTTTTCTGAAAATATAATAGCAGTATGGCTGTTGGTCTTGTCAAATGTTTTTTTCCTGTTTTCAAATGAAAGGGGGCCGATAAAAAAGGTTTTAATTGACAAAAATTGATAAAAGTCTGCACTATTGTCTGAAAACGTTTTCTCTCTCAGGGGGTTGGAAGCTGCATGAAATTCTTAATTAATCAATCGTCAAAACTGTCGGGGAATGTTCATGTTCCCGGTAATAAATCAGGAACGGCCCGTTCCATTATTCTGGGCTCTCTGGCTTCCGGAACAACCCGGGTGCATAACCCCCTTCTGAACATTGACAGTTTTTCCATTATAAAAATGATGCGGGCCATGGGTGTTGCCATTGATACCTCCCGGCCTGATCTGTGGATTATTGAAGGCTCCGGCGGAAAACTGCAGGTTCCCTCTTCTGTGCTGGACGCGGAAAATTCGGGAACCGGTTTTTATATGGTGGTTGCCGTTGCCAGCCTGATAGACGGCTGTTCAATTATTTCAGGCGATTATCAGATCTGTTACCGTCCGGCGGGCCCTCAGATAGAGGCTTTGAACGCTCTGGGCGCCGATATTTTTTCTTCCAGGAATTCCGGTCCCGGGATACAACAATCCGCATAACAGACAGTAAAATGCTGGAGATTCCCTACATCAACATGACCATTGGAATGCTGAAGCAGGTGGGTGTAACGGTAGAGCATTCTGATGATTACCGGGAATACAGGGTAAAGGGGAATCAGAAAATGAAGGCGGCAGATTTTTATATGCCCGGAGACTGGGGAACCTCGGGTTATCCCATGATTGCCGCGGCTGTGCTGCCGGGTTCCAAAGTAACTTTTCATAATCTTGACACCTCTGATTACGCCGGTGAGCGGGCTTTTGTGGATATTCTGAAAAAAATGGGCGCCCGGGTTGATGTCCGGAACAGCGGTAAAGACGGCATAACGGTTGAAGGAACGGATAATCTGCGGGGAATGGAGATTGACTGCTCCGGAACACCCGATGCCGTTCCCATACTTTCCGTTCTGGGATGCCGCGCAAAAGGAACGACAGTTCTGAAGAATATAGGCGCGAGCCGTCTTAAGGAAACAGACCGGACGGCTATTATAAAAAAGGAACTGACAAAGATGGGCGGCCGTTTTGAAGAAACCCGCGATACTTTGACGATACATCATTCAGATTTAAAAGGAGCGTTTATTGACGGTCATCATGATCACCGGATCGTTATGGCTTCTTCCATTGCGGCTTTAACGGCCCAGGGCCCCAGTATTGTCAGCGATGCCGATTATGTCGGGGTTTCCTATCCGAATTTCCATGAAACAATGGTGTCGATTGGGGCGGATATTGAGCGTCTGAAAAAAGTTTAGTAAAGTACGGCGGCCCGGGGGGCGGGGAGATTCCGGTATGAAAATAAAAAGAAAAGAATGGACGCTGCTGACGGTATTGCTGCTTTTCCAGGGCCTGGCCGGATGCTCCGGCGGACCGGAACCTCTGCCGGAGCGTCATTTCCGGGAAGATATGAGGATGTTTGTTACCGGAATATCCGCCTGGGCGAAATTTCAGAATTCAGAGTTTAAAATTATTCCCCAGAACGGGGTGGAACTTTTTACTCTCAACGGCGAGCATGATGGTGAACCGGCTGCGGCTTATCTGAATGCGATAGACGGTCAGGGGCAGGAAGATCTGTATTACGGTTATACGGGAGACGGGCTTCGGACACCGGCGGAAGCAACGGCGCGGCTGGAAGGTTTTCTGGATATTGCCGCGCGGCATGGTGTAAAAGTACTTGTAACAAATTATGTGAAAGGAAACTCCCCGGCAGCCCGCCAGCGGGCGGATGACGCGCGGGCCCGTTCGCGGCTCAAGGGTTATTTAAATTTTTCCGCGCCTTCCCGCGGGCTGGATTGTGCGCCGGAGTATCCCGATCCTCTGAACGGCACGCCCGCCGGGAATATTGTCAGCCTGAACGATGCCGGTAACTTTCTCTATCTGATTAATCCCGACGAACAGCATGATTCGAAGGCCGCCTTTCTCTCTGCGGTAATGAATACCAATTACGATCTGGTGCTGATAGACCCGTATTACGAAGGAGAAGCCCTGCTTCCGGAAGATGTTACAGCGCTTAAAACAAAGGCCGGCGGAGGCCGCCGTCTGGTGATTGCCTACATGAGTATAGGGGAAGCGGAAGACTACCGCTATTACTGGCATTCTGAATGGGATACAGCTCCGCCGGCCTGGCTGGGGGCGGAGAATCCGCGCTGGAAAGGAAACTATAAAGTTGAGTATTGGAACAGGGACTGGCAGGATATTATTTTCGGCAGCGCGGAGAGCTGTTTGGGGCGCATTCTTTCTCAGGGATTCGACGGGGTGTATCTGGACATTGTTGACGCCTTTGAGTACTACGAACAGTTTTAAGAGGGGTCTTGCTCCGGTTCTGTGTTGACCAGTTCTTCAATTTTCTTAATTTTCAGGCTGAGGCTGGCGCGGACGCTTTCCAGGGGGTGAGCGGAAGCAAGTTCCCTGAAGGCGGTCAGGCTTTCGCGGACTTTTGCTTCGCTTAATTCTATTGCTTCTCTTTTGCTGTGCCGGCGGTCAAATTTCTGCGCCACGTCTCTGAGGCGGGGTTCTCCCTTGAGGCGGGCGTGCAGCCGGGCCAGTTTTAAGGGAACAGCTTCTTCTATCAGCTGTTCCCGGCCTTCGCCTATTGTCTTGTCTGCCAGTTCGGAGAGGTAGTGGAACATGTTTGCCATCTTTTCCTGGGCGTCTTCGGG
>PDRU01000188.1 GCA_002748225.1 Spirochaetales bacterium
AAGTTCGGACTCTCCGCGCGGCCTCTTAACTCTCATTCAGCCGCGCGCTCCGCCAGCGAGTGCCGCTGCCCGCTCGCTCCTCTACAGACCGCCCTGTAAGCCGATTAAACACCCCTCCCATTGACAAAAACATCCAGAAATCATAAAAAAGACCCAATGGCAGACATTAAAGGACAAATAATGACATTACCCGACGTTGCTGAAGCTTTAATGGTTTCCGAGAAAACTGTAGTCCGAATGCTTCAGGACGGCTCCATTCCCGGTTTCAAGGTTTCGAACCAGTGGCGTTTTCACCGGGAAGATTTAAAAGAATGGCTGGAACAGAAACGCAAGGGAACAACCCGGCGTCATGGAACTCTGCTCAGCAGCGAAGCGGATGAAGTACCTCTTTCCAGGCTGACTGACGAAAGTCTGATAGTAACAGGCATAAGGCCCGGTTCCGCAGAACAGATACTGAATGCTCTGGCAGCCCCTCTGGCCGAACAAGGCATAATCCGCAGCAAACACAAATTTGTGGACAGCCTTCTTCAGAGAGAACAAATGATGTCCACCGGTATAGGCGGAGGCGCGGCCATTCCCCATATCCGGCACCCGGAAGAACTGCCGGCAGCCCGGCCTGCTCTGGTTATAGGAACCTGTCCCGAAGGCATCGACTGGAAAGCCATAGACGACCGGCCGGTAAAACTTTTTCTGCTTCCGGTTTCTGCCGATGAAGTCAGCCATCTGCGGCTGCTCTCTCTTATCCGGAAAGTTCTGCTGGACGAGGAGCTCAGTTCCCGGCTTATTCAGGCTGCCGCGCCGCATGAACTTATAAGCCTGCTTTTGAAATATGAAGTGCAGCAGCACTCACTGCAATAACAATCCAATAGAAAGGAGCATCATCATGATTGCCTCGCTTGTAAAAGAAACCCGCACCCGCCTGGGCGCAAAACCAAAAGACAAAGATGAAGTACTGAAAATGGCCGCCTCACTTCTGGCAACTGACCAGGGAGCCGTTGGAATTCCCGAACAGGACATTCTGAATCTGCTGGTTCAGAGAGAAGAACTGGGCTCAACCGGCATTGGTGAAGGAATTGCCATTCCGCACGCAACCATTCCAGGCGCGTCGGAAATTACTATTGCTCTTATTACAGTACCGGACGGAGTGGATTATAATTCCCTGGACGGCAAACCGGTTAAAGCGGTGTTTGCCATGTGTGCGCCGGAAGACCGCCGCTCTGCTCATGTGCGGAATCTGGCCGAGCTCTCCCGCCTGGTTAAAAATCCCGGTTTTCTGCGGCAGCTCTGCGCGGCCGAAACCTTTAAACAGATTACTGACGTACTGAGCGGAGATGAACCTGCCGGCGAACAGGAAACAAAACCCTCCCAAAAAAGTCTGCTGTGGGCGGTTATTCAGAAACCGGAATTACTGGAACCGTTACTGGAAGTTTTAACCGGCATTACCAGCTCTGAAGCCGTTGTTTTTGACTCACACAGCTCCGGAAGATACCTGAAGGCCATGCCGTTGTTTGCTTCTTTCTGGACCGATGAAGAACGGCGGACCGACGCGAAAGTGGTTATGGCCGTTATTGACCGCCACGCCGG
>PDRU01000113.1 GCA_002748225.1 Spirochaetales bacterium
GACTGACGCGAGCCGGACACCGTAACGCCGCTAAACGCTGCTGCCGGACTTGTCAGTGACGCGGGCGCCGTACCGGCACCGTTACTGCTGACAGTACCCACTGTGCTTCCCAGATTGAAACCCTTGATAATCAGATAAGAGTTATCCCGAATGGGCCAGCGCCCCAGTTTTGTCCGGAGAATATCATTCTCTGCCGTGTAAGCCGCGTTGCTTAACACAATATCGGTAACAAAGGGCATAACATCCATGGTGTAGTTATCCAGTGTAATATCGTTCGACGGTGTATTACTGTTAGACGATTTATCCGCGGCCACAGCTGTAACACGGATATTATTTGCAGCCGTGCCGGTAATAGCAGCGGTATCAAACTCAAAACTCCATTTCACAATATGACCGCCGCTTTCAGTAAGACTCTGTTCGGCTATATGAGGCGTACCTGTAACACCCGAAGCCACCTTCAAACCGTCATTAACTGCGGTATTCCAGTCAAGGATGGTAAAGGGAACACCGGTACCGGAACCGCCGTTATAGCCCGTAATGGTCAGCTCAAGGGAATTAAGCGCTTTATCGTCGGATATTTCGCCTGAAACAATAACGCTTCCGCTGACATCCGCATCCGTACCGTTATGGATACTCTCATCTTTGGGAACAAGCCGGCCGGAAGCTGCGGCCGTCCACCGCGGTGCTGCGGCGGCGTTATATCCGCTTACGGCGTAGCCGTAATTGTCAGCACCGGGCCGGGCCGCAATAACAGGGCTGTGGTTCAGGTTTAAGTCCGCCAGAACAACTGCCGGAAGGCTTGTATCGGTGTTATCCATTCCCAGCAGAATTATCAGCTCATCGCTCAGGCCGGCTGAATCTGTTACGCGCAGGGTGTACTGCCGCGCAGCCCCGTCAGCAGGGAAGTTCGATGTTACTGTAGCGGAGCTGCCGCTGAGAATTAAATTGCCGCCCAGATTCCCCGGCGCGTACAGTTCCCAGCTCAGAACTCCGTTTCCACTGCCGGCCAGCGCGTCTGCATTAACAAAGAGCCGGCTGTTTCGCACGGTTATACCGTTCAGGCTGGAATTAAAATCGGAGTAAAAAATTCCTCCTCCATTTACACCGCTGCCGTCAATGTAGCGGAACGTTTCGCCGTTACCGACAGTAACATCCACACTGCCGCTGTAATTGACGTCTGTTCCCAGTTCCACCTGGGAAATAACCGGAGAATGATTGGCTATGGAGGCATCGGTTTTGACGTAGTGTGTTTTATTACCGGCCTTATCCACAACAACATAATGGACGTTGATCGTTCCGTCAGGTATGTTTTCCGAATTAATTTCGGCCCACCAGTTCCGGGTACTGCCGCTTAAGGTAAACGACTCGTTATAACCGTCTCCGTCGCCGCTGCCTCCTGCGTCATTTCCGTTTTCATCAATGTCGTTAATAATAATGACACCAGGTCCTGTCGGATTAACCGGGTAAAAGTTCCCCGGACCAAAGGTGGTCTGCTCGGTAGCTATATCTCCCGCGTTCGCGTTGGCCGCGTAGGTGTAGGTGGTGTTCTTCGGATTGTAAATGAGTCCGCCCCGTTCCAGATACACCTCTACATAATCCACTCCGGCAATGCTGCCCAAAGGATCGGTTGCCTCTCCCTGCAGCTTGGCCGCTGTTCCGACAAGAGGCATGGCGCCGGTGTAGGCCCCATGAGGCGCGTTATTGTCAACGTTCAGAGGAAGGAATTCTATGGTTGTATAGGGCACAGGGGAGTTGTTGTCCTGCACCCTCACTTTCAGATACAGAATTCCGTTTCCGCCGGCAACCGCCGTGGTGGTATCCACAGAAACATTTTCCGAAACAACCGGCGCGGGTGTTACAGCCAGATCCTGCCAGCTGACACCGTTATCAAAACTCACTTCCAGCTTGTCAACCTGTGAATCGTCACTGACGTTCAGCTCAAGCATTACGGTACCCGAAATATAGTCATTCCGGTTAAGTACTGTTACTGTTGCCCCCTCCACTTTCTTGATGCTGTCTATCCGGGGCAGGGTATTACTCAGAGAGAAGTGCAGATTTTCCGTTGTGCTGTACAGAGTTGAATTAACAGGATCAACTGCCCGTATCTGGACATGGATGTCTCCTTCGTGCAGTCCGCCTCCGTCTGTATCGTAAAGATTTCCGGCTCCATTCAGACTGAAGGTCCAGCTGGAAGTACCGCTGACGGTGTACCAGGTACCTTCATTCACTGTTCCTACCGGGGCGTTTCCGCCGCTTCCGTCAAAATCTATGGTTCCGCCGTTGGGAATGGTTACAGTATCGCTGAAGTTGGGTGTTCCGCCGGGTGCGGTATTCAAATCCAAACGCACCTGTACCTCGGCAACACTGCCGTCGTCATCCTGGGCTATACCTGTAACAGAAACCTCTCCTCCATATTTTTCACCGTCAACCGGGTAGATAACACTGACCCGGGGCTTGTCTCCGTCGTTATCAATGTCAAAGTAGTAAGTATTCGATGTTGTAATGTTTCCGGCCTTGTCGGCAGCCACTACTTCCACCGGCAGCCGCCATATACCGGAACCCGCGGGAGTTTCCACGGCCATAAGGGGTGTTTCATAGTCAGGAGTAATAATGGGCAGTTCCGAAGAATAAAGCTCGGAAGGCGGCAGATTTTCCACCGGTCCGTTCAGCCCCACTTTACGGGTAACAGTATCCAGAGCACCGCCTGCATCGCTGACCAGAATTTTCAGCTTGACAACACCGTTCACCGTCTCACCCAGAGCCGGTGTCAGATATTCCACGGCGGGAGAGGTGGAGTCCAGTATGACATTGCTGTTGGTTGCGCTGGTAACGCCCCCGGCTGTTACACGGGCCTGAATGGGAATGGCGCCTTCCGGGAAGTTTCCGTACAGGGCCGTCCAGTCGCTGTAATTGTAACTCCATGTTCCGGTGGTAACCGTTGAATTCAGCGGCGGTGCCGTTACATCACGCCAGTGGGCGCCGTCATCCAGGCTTATCTGAATGGTTACAGGCTCATTGTCCTCAACTGTTCCGTCTATGGTTCCCGAAGTGTCTTTGATGTATCCGCCGATAACCGGACTGGTTATTGTTATTTTGGGTGCCGTACCATCCAGAGTAAAATGCAGTGATTCTGCCGGATTGCTTTCGACGGCCTGTGCTGTGTTGTCAACTGCTTTTACCTCAATATGAATATCTCCGGTATGGCCGGCTTCTGTGCTGTACAGATTACCGGCACTGTTCAGAACAAAATTCCAGCTGGAGGTTCCGTCCACAGTGTACCAGGTACTCTCGTCAATGGTATTCAGGGGCGCGTTCCCCCCGCTCCCGTCAAAATCTATGGTTCCGCCGCCGGGAATGGTTACCGTATCGGCAAAGTCGGGAGTACCGCCGTCGGGAGTATTCAGATCGATACGGACCTGTACCGACTGAACCGGGCCGTCATCGTCTGTGGCTGTTCCGGTAACAGTTACTTCCCCGTTGTAGCGTCCGTTCTGCTGGGGATTAATAATGGTTACTATCGGCTTGTTGTCGGTGTTGTCAATGGTCAGAGTCCGGTTAAACGTTACACTGTTGCCGGCCTTGTCTGTTGCCACAACCGTTATGGGCAGCTCCCACAAACCGCCTCCAAGATTGTTGGAAGCTGACGGATTTTCCATTGTCAGTGTATCAATACTGACAGAAGAAGAATACAGGTTTCCGGCTCCAAGACTGACCGGTATGCCGTTTTTACCAATCTGACGGGTAACCAGAGCCAGCTGTCCGTTGTCGTTTATGTTCAAACGCAGGGTAATGGTATCTTTAACAGTAGAACCGCCGGCAGGATCCATGGAAACAAGAACCGGATCCTCAACATCCATAATCAGGTTATCATTAATAAATCCGGAAAGACCCGTGGCATTATTTTTAGCCTGCAGATAAACGGATACAGGCCCCGGATTCAGACCGCCGGGCCAGGAAGAAAGCGGATAGGTCCAGCCGGCACCGGCCGGATCGCTGAACGTACTGACAGGCTGCCAGGAACTGCCCTTATCCAGACTGATATCCAGCTGAATATTACCGTCACCGCTGAGATTTCCGGCAATACTGCCGCTTGTATCGTTTATATAGCCGTCAATTCCGGGCAGGGAAGTAATGGTAACTGTCGGCGCGTTGTTATTAAGAATAAAATGACGGACCGCTTCGCCTTTCAAAGTTCCTGTTACCGGATCGGTGGCAATAACTTTAACGTAAATATCGCCCTCATGAGGACCGGCGCCATCGGTGTCATAAAGTTTTCCAAGGTTGTTAAGTGTAAACTCCCAGCCGGAAGTTCCGTAAAGTGTGTAGAGAGCACTTTCATTTCCGCTAATAGTGACAACCGCCGCCGGATCAGAGCCGCTTCCGTCTCTGTCTATCTGCGCGCCCAGAGATAAGGGAATGGCATCCGCAAAGTCCGGGGAGTCTCCCGGAGCCGTGTTAATATCAATCTGCACCTCAACAGAGGCTACTTCTCCGTCATCGTCAATGGCTGAACCGGAAACAGTAACAGCTCCGTTGTACATCTTGTCCTGTATGGGATAGATAATGTTCACTGCCGGAGTGTCTCCGGAGTTGTCCACAGTGTAGGAAAGAGTAAAGGTACTGGAATTGCCGGCTTTATCAGCAGCTGTAATGACAACCGGAAGATTTCCATCCGGATAAAGCAGGGTATTGAGCTCATACACAGACGAGTACATGTCGTCGCCCGTCAGACTGACCGGCGCGTCTGAACCGATTTTGCGGGTTACGGTGTCCAGTTCTCCGTTATCCTTCAGGGTTACACGCAGGTTGACAACGTTCTTTATGGAGTCGGCAGTGCCCGGACTGTAGGAATGAAGTACCGGCGCCGTTGTGTCCATCATAAAGTTCTTCTGATCAAAACCTGAAAAACCGGTTCCCTGGCTGGTGGCCTTTACCATAACCGTATGAGCACCTTCCGCCAAAACGCCCGGCCAGGCGGAAATATCATAAGTCCATGCCGTATTTACCGGGTCGGCAAACGGACTGCCGGGCACATCCTGCCAGCTGGCTCCGCTGTCCAGACTGATTTCCAGTGTGTTGGCGCCGTCACCTGTCAAATTACCGGTTATATTTCCGGTTTTACTGCTGATGTACCCATCAGTGCCCGGAAGCCCTGTAATGGCCGCAACAGGTGCCGAATTATTGAGTACAAAGTGAAAATAATAAACATCCAGCTCATTTGGAGAGGGATTGGTTTTACCGTTGACAGCTGTATTCTCAAGACCGTTAATCTGATCGCGGGCCCATACCTTTACCCAGATATCGCCTTCATGCCCACCGGCCCCGTCCGTGTCGTAAAGCTTGCCTGATTTGTTTAAAGTGAACTCCCAGCTTGACTGCCCGTCAAGAGTAAACTCGGTTGACTCATTGTTAAAAGGTTCATCTCCTCCCGGAGCCAGACCATTAACATCAACAACGGCTCCCAGAGCAAAACCGGAAAGATCGGTGGAGAAGTCGGGAGTGCCGCCGGGGGGAGTGGTTACGTCTATCCGGGCTTTTACCCAGTCAACTTTTTTTCCGCTGTCATCAATGGCCGAACCTGAAACCGTTACGGCACCGTTATACATTTTATCTTCTACCGGATAGATAATGCTTACTTCAGGCGGAACATTTCTTATTGTATAGGTTTTTGTTTCTGCCGCCGTATTTCCGGCCTTGTCTTTAAGTTCTATTTTTATGGGTATGTCCCAGGTGCCGTCACCGTTATCAGAAGCCGCAGACGGATTCTGATACAAAAGGGTGTTAATTCTTACAGTTGCCGAATATCGGCCGGAAACGGTGCCCTGAGAGGACGTGTACTGGGGCACACCGCCTGCGTAGGAATCAACCACTCCCTGAAGAGAGGGATCGTTGCCAATTGTGTATGTGAACTCTTCAATAGCTTCGTTATCGCTCACCGAAATACGGAGATCCTGAAAATCCTTCAGCATTTCCGTTTCCGGCGGGTCAATAAATTCCAAAACCGGAACTGCTGTATCCAGAATAAGTGTTACCCGGTCCGCGCTGGAAAGCCCTGTATGATCGTTAGTGGCAGTAATATCCACAGATGTGGTGCCTGCCGGAAGGGCCGACAAGGCAAAACTCCAGTTTGTTGTCAGTTCATTATAAGTTATTTCAGGAGACTGATTTGTTCCGTCATACTTAATAACAATTTTACCGGTTGAAGAACTGGTAATGGTTCCCTCCAGATTTCCCGCTGTATCTTTCAGGTACTCAGTACGG
Source organism: Spirochaetales bacterium (assembly GCA_002748225.1). Taxonomy (GTDB): domain Bacteria; phylum Spirochaetota; class Spirochaetia; order DSM-2461; family DSM-2461; genus UBA2779. The sequence continues at coordinate 6,262 of PDRU01000113.1, forward strand.
CTGGTACTGACAGCTTCTCCCTGAACTGTTGTCAGTGTTACATTGGGAACCGCCTTGTTAATTTTAAACGGCACCGGCGCCAGCGCGCTCTGTTTGGGAGGAACCTGGACATCTTCAGCCACCATTTTAACCTTATAATCTCCGTCCGGGAGAAAGGACGGCAGAGGATAGGAAAAGTTGACATTCTGGGCATCAATAACATGAACGTGAGCCCCGGGAACACTCCCTCCGTCATCAGAAATAAGGGTATCAGTGTGAACAACCGTTCCCACACTGTCTTCAAATTCAATTATAATGTTGTTATCGTTAAGCTCTACGTTATCGCTTATGGACCCGTAAATGGTTCCGCCCTCACCCAGGGTTGTACTTCCGTCCTCTTCAGGCCGCAGCATTGTAATAACGGGATTATCCCCGCTCATATCCATCATAAGGGGAAGGGCGTCAATTGTAACTGGGCCGGAATCTTCAGACGTCAGCTTCAGGGTCAGACTCTGTGAAGGAAGAAATCCTGCAGCATAAGTGTTGCTGAAATCGGAAGGCTGAATAGTTAAACCGGCCAGATCGGCCGGATCAACGTTGGGATCCAGAAGGTTGTACAAATCGGCAACTGTCAGACCGGCATTGTTGTTTACTTTAACCAAATCCTGATAAAAGCAGACTGTACGTCCTTCATTTCCTGCCATATCCCTGGCAGAAAGCACAACACTCAGTTTGCCAGCACCGGTCTGTCCGTGGGTAATGCTGAAGAGCCAGGTATCAGGAGTTCCTGAATTTAAAATTTCACCGCCGCCCAGCACATCGGTACCCGGGGTATGGTTTATATTGCCGTCTGCATCGTATTTGATATGCTCGTAAAGGGTTGTAATAACGGAAGAACCATCCTGCTTAAAAATAATTTTTTCAATCCATACATCCTCAAGCTGCAGAGGATCGTAAGCTTCTCCTTTCAGAACAATTGTCTGCCGGTTCTGGACGTACCCGATATGCGGAGAAGTTACCATAATGGCCGAAGGTGTATTGTCAAAATACAGCAGCATGCTCAACGGGGGATCGGAAACGCGTCCCGAAGTATCCTGCAGATAAATTTTAAAATTCTTTGCGCCGTCTCCTCCGTATTCAGGCGCGGCGGTATCAACAGGAATATCCCATGTTCCATTGGAGGTATTAACGGTTCCATTTACCTGCTGTCCGTTAATAACGGCCCAGACAGCCTGTACGCCTGTGTCATCCTGCACTGTCCCCTGCAGGTGAATATTACCGCTGACATAATCGCCGCTGGCAACTGCCCCGGAAAAAGGACCGCCGATTGTTCCTGTCGGCGGATCCAGATCAACACGCGGTCCCAGACCCACCAGAGGATTCTGGCAGGCAGCCGCAAGCAGAAGAACAGCCATCCCTGTTAAAAATATTGATTTCAGAATTCCGGAATTTGCAGTCATTATTACTCCCTGAGAAAGAGCAGAAAGCTCCTTCTTTTAGCCTTATTTACCCCAAAAAGCCCTTCCACCCCTCATATTTCATTCAGAGAGACCCCGGGCATATAACATAAGCAAGACCCGTTCCAATTTTCGGCTGCCATAAAATAAAAATTAACTCTCTATAAAATAGAAACTTAGGAATATGTCATAATTGTCAGATTTAAATATGTATATTTTTGTATTCACCAGCTTATGACATTTATTCAT
>PDRU01000186.1 GCA_002748225.1 Spirochaetales bacterium
CCGGCATCCTACAGCGGAATTGCTTCCCGCCGTGCCCTTGAACTGGCTGACAAATACAGCACAATAACCCGGCAGCTCCGGGAGGAGAATCACCATGAAAATTACTGAAGGTCTTAGTTACGACGATGTACTGCTGGTGCCGTCCTATTCGGAAGTGGCGCCGGGCAATACCGATGTGTCTGTTCAGCTTGGAAAGAAAATCCGTTTGAATATTCCCATTCTGTCTGCGGCAATGGATACCGTAACTGAAGACCGTCTGGCTATTGCTCTGGCCCTGAACGGGGGTGCCGGAGTTATTCACCGCAACATGAGTCCCGCCGAGCAGGCCAGACAGGTAGCCAAAGTGAAACGTTTCCTTAACTGGATTATTGATAAACCTGTTACAGTGAATACGGGCATAACCGTGGCTGATGTTTTCAGAATTATGGAAGAGACCGGTGTAACGGGACTCCCTGTTCTGGATAGGGGGAAACTTGTCGGAATTATTACCCGCAGAGATCTGAAATTCAATAACCACCCTCAGGATCTTGTTGAAAATGTCATGACCCGGAATCTTGTGGTGGAAACCGGCACACCCAGTGAAGAAAGCGCGCGGCGTAAATTCGATGAACATCGCATAGAGAAACTGCCGGTTGTTGATGAAAGCGGGCATTTAACCGGACTGATAACAGTCCGAGACATGGAAAAACACCGCGACTATCCGCACGCGGCCATGGATGAAGCCGGAAACCTTATTGTCGGGGCGGCGGTAAGTCCCCACGACTGGAAAATACGCGTGGAGCAGCTGCTGGAATCGCGGGTGGATTTTGTTGTGCTGGATACCGCGCATGGTGCTTCACGTGAAGTTATTCAGGCCGTAACAGATATTAAGAAAACGCATCCGGAGCTGCAGGTTATCGGCGGCAACATTGCCGACGGAGACGGTGCCCGCCGGCTGGTGGATGCAGGCGCCGACATTGTTAAAGTGGGTGTAGGCCCCGGTTCCATCTGTACAACCCGTATTGTAGCCGGTATAGGTGTTCCGCAGCTGACAGCGGTCATTCAGGCGGTGGAAGTGTGCGACAAACAGGGTATTCCGGTTATTGCCGACGGAGGCATTAAATATTCCGGCGACATTGTTAAGGCTATCGGCGCAGGCGCGGCGGCGGTAATGCTGGGGAATCTTCTGGCGGGTTTGCGGGAGTCTCCCGGACGGGAAATTATTTACGAAGGACGCTTCTTCAAGTCTTACAGGGGCATGGGATCGGTTGCCGCCATTCAGGCCGGCGGCGGAGACCGTTACCGCATGGCTGAAGGCGATGAACCTGTTCCTGAAGGAATTGAAGGCCGGGTTCCCTATAAAGGGGAACTGGCTCCCTATCTTTTTCAGCTGGTTACCGGTCTGCGCAAGGGCATGGGGTACACCGGCTGCGCAACTTTGGCGGACTTGCGTAAATACCGTCAATTTATCAGGATAACAGCGGCGGGGCTTCGGGAAAGCCACGCGCACGATGTGAATATTACCCAGGAAGCGCCGAACTATACACGGCACTAGCAGACTGACTGACCGGCCGG